>NZ_JBFRKQ010000013.1:0-18401 GCF_041469505.1 Vibrio sp. 10N.286.49.E11 | reverse complement strand
GTTCATGGGGCGGATACATTTCAGGACGGGACATTCATTGAAATATATTCTAAGCCTCGCTTTATGCGGGGCTTTTTTACGCCTGTAATGAAGTCAACTGTAATGGCTGAGAATGCTGTTATTCCCTAAAGTGAAGAATGAACGTAATAGGGAATCTGTTGCGGCCAAGCAGAAAAAGCACGCTCTATATCTTAACGTTTGTTGAAAGCATATAGAGCGTAACTAGAATCAGTCGCTGGTGGGAGTGCTTAAGAAAGGTTAAACAAACGCTTTAAGTGGTGAACAATACCTGATGGCTTGTTCTCGGCTTGATAGATGTTCAAACCATCGTAAAAACTGGCCATGAACTCTACGCGAATCTCATCATCACTGCTTCTCGATATACGAGACAATAGCGTAGCGGCTACAGCTGCGTGATCATTGGCTAGGCTGTAATCCATTCCTAGTCGTCCTTGAATGAACAACCACAAATGCGTGACTAGTTTTAACTGTTGAGCGTTAGAGTTTTGAAACTTGTCGCTGTGCTCAGTTCCCACTGTATTATCGAATACATTTTGCATCGCCTCATTCGCTTCTTTATTGCTTTCAAAGCGATAGCTTGCATCGATATGTTCCTTGGTTAGCAAGCCAAGCAACGTCTGACGTGCAGAGTTCTCCGGCTTGTTCTCGCAAGCGTGTTTAAACAAAGCGTGGTTTTCATCAATAAATGACGACAGCTCTTTCTCGTAGCCTGTCGAGAGCGCTTTGACTGAACCTAAACCTGCTTCTTTTAAACACTGGTGAAGCTTGGTTCTAGCTTGTTGTTTAGCTTTGATTTCTTGCTGCGCGTCGGCTTGTTGCTTGGCTTCTTCTAGCTGGCTAGCTGCTGTTTGCGAATTATTCGGGGTTGGACGCTCAGTCATTACTCTGTAGCTCTTCCCACGTTACTTCTGCCGATTGAGTATCGCTGTTAATGAAAGCAGAGTTACCCGTCAGCATGACTGAAAGATCCATCGTACGTTGTGTCATCGCCGCTAGCTGCTCAATACCATCGTTGTCTAGACGAACGATCTGAGCTTTTAGGTAGCCGAATTTACCTTTGTTCTGCTCCCACCAAACGTTTGATTTAGTGTTGAAGCTGAATACGCGTACTGATTTAGATAGGCGAGTTGCCTTCTTAACACGCTCTGGATCGGGTTCGCCCACATCGACCCATTCTAGGATTTGATCGTCTAACGACTTCTGCCATAAATCGGGTTCTTCAATGCTAGACAATCCTTTAGTGAACTCAAGTTCAGGAGATGCATTGATACAGAAAGCCATGATTCGAGCCATCATTCGCTGTTCTGTTTCAGAAGGGTGTTGTGCAACCGTTAGATTGAAAGAGTCGTAATAGTCGCGATTCATATCGGTTAAAGAGATACGAAACTTATAGATTGTCGGTTTAAGAGCCATTGAGAGGGTGTCTTAGGTAGAAATAGTGAAGGGGAATATTACCTTAAATCTCTGAATAGCGGGTAAAAAAATAGCCAGCAGAGGCTGGCTATTTTTAGAAAGCTTTAAAATACTAAATTAAAGTACTTTGATGCTGTCAGCTTGTGGGCCTTTTTGACCTTGAGATACTACGAACTCAACTTTTTGGCCTTCAGCAAGAGTTTTGAAACCGTCGCCAGTGATAGCAGAGAAGTGTGCGAATACGTCTGGGCCGTTTTCTTGTTGAATGAAGCCGAAGCCTTTAGTTTCGTTGAACCATTTTACTGTACCAGTAACTGTGTTAGACATGATGATATCCTAAAATTAAATTTTTATTTTGAGCCAATTGTGGCACTGATAGCGCGGAAAAGTTTATTGCTATTGCGTACAACACAACGGGGTTACTAGTAATCCAACGAAATGTTTATATACAAAGAACTTTCTTTCTAGCCGGGAACGAGTCTAAATCAAATCAGGGGATAGTCAATCGAATACATAGGGAAAGGTTGCAGAAACTTGGGGGTAGTCAAACTTTGCATTCCTTAAATATCATGGAGTTACAGTTGTATGGTGATTTGTTGTAGTTTTTGTGAAAAAGGTGGTCGAAATTGATGACGAATTTGGAGTAAATGCACTGTTTTAGCGCATTCATTTTTGCAAATTTAAAGCCGCTAACTGGGCGTTGAGCCCACTTTTAACAGCTTATATTTATAAATGTCGTTGTAAGGTAAGTGCCTTTACTTGAACGAGGTCTCGGCTACTTTTTCAAGCGGTACAGGTTGCCATTATCAGTGCTGAAGAAGATGTCTCCGTTTGGTGAAGTTTCGATGTCTCTTATCCTTTCGCCCAAGTCCTCTAAAATGCGTTCTTCCTCGATTGCCTCACCTTGTTCATTGACTGTCACAATATTGATGTGAGTAAGTTTTAGTGCGCCAGCCAGCAGTTTGCCTTTCAGCTCTGGGTATTTGTCTCCTTGGTAAACAATCAAACTGCCCGGAGCGATTGAAGGAACATAGACTTTTTTTGGCGCTTCAATACCATCTTTGGTTTCCGATTCGCCAACGCTGATAGGGCCCCAATACTCTTTTCCGTGTGAGGTGACAGGCCACCCATAGTTGGCACCCGCTTTTATTAGGTTAATTTCATCACCACCGCGAGGGCCGTGTTCAATCGACCAAAGCTTTTGAGTCGGGAAATCGTAATACAGACCTTGTGGATTACGATGGCCAAAGCTCCAAATTTCATTGAGCACTTTGTTGTTATCCGTGAATGGGTTATCGCTTGGTGTGCTTCCATCGGCATTCAGTCGTAATATTGATCCGGCGTGAGTCATGGTGTCTTGGCCGTTGTCTCGATCACCACGGTCGCCGATTGAAAAATACAGGTGGCTATCATCAAAGGTGATACGGCTACCAAAGTGACGTCCGGTGTCCGTTCTAGATTTAGATACAAACACATCTGTCCAATTGGTGACTTCATTATTGCTGTAATTAGCAAAAGCCAGTGTCGTTACGCCTTCACCATCGACGTCTTTACTGTAAGTGACGTAGAACTTTCCGTTTTCAAAAGGGGAGAGTGCGATATCCAATAATCCACCTTGGCCTTTCGCCCATACATTGGGCAGCCTGAACAGTGTGTTTTGATTGCCTGTTTTTAAATCGACATGTTTAATGACGCCTGATTTTTCTGTGACTAACATGGACTTATCGTTGACATAAGCCAGTCCCCAAGGGATCACGAGTCCGTCGGTGATCTTCTCTGCCTGCCATGCAAAGGCTGACGTTATAGGACCAGAGGCAAGCAGTGCCAAAGCACATGAAAAAATACGGTGATGAGTGTTCATTGAAATCCCTTGATTATGAGCATCTAGTGTTAGTCTAGCGCTTGTGACCGATTGGCGGAAAGCCGAGGTTGCTGAAAAGTGACTATTCACATATTTAGTTGAACGCCTATTGTATGATTATACAAGCTCACGTATGTTTACTGTGCCTTTCTCTATTTGATCCCGTCGGAGCATTATGAACAACTCACCAGCAGCATTTTCGCTATTTTCTCAGTTTTTATGTTGTGAGTTAGATACGCACGATTTTTCTTCGAACGGACCTATTAAACGATGAGTCGTGGATTTGATTTTAAATCGATCTTACTTGCGTGCTTGGTCATCAGTATCGGGCAGCTCAGTATGGGCTTGGTGTTTCCTTCTTTGCCTTGGATCGCAAAAGATTTTGATGTCTCGCTAGAGCAAGCCCAGCTTTTGGTGAGTGTGTATTTATTAGGCTTTGGCCCTTCCCAGTTTATTTATGGCCCTATTTCCGATGCTTTGGGACGCAAGAAGGTACTGCTAAGCGGTTTGTTGATTGCCATGCTTGGGTTATTGATGATCATCTTCTTCAGCCATTCGTTTACTAGCATGGTGATGGGGCGATTCCTGCAAGGCTTAGGAACCGGTTGTTGCGCGGTACTTGCTCGTGCTTCTACGCGAGACAGATTCAGTGGGGCAGACTTGCCTTTGGCGATGTCTTACATTGCTATGGTTGCGTCTATAACACCTTTGATCGCGCCCGTTATCGGTGGATTCATTAACTTCCATTTTGGCTGGAGCATGGTGTTTATCTCGCTACTTGGCTATGTCTCATTAGCTTGGGTGGTGTTAGCGTTCAAATTTAAGGAAACCGTCACTCAGGTTTCGGCGATCCCTTCGCCTAAGAGAATGGTTTCTCAATATAAAGAGCTACTCACTTCTCGTTATTTTATGAGCTTTGCGAGTATCGGTTGGCTTAACTTTAGCTTGATGATCACTACTGTGTCAGTGATGCCGTTTATCATGCAAAATCAGATTGGCATGACATCAGATGAATACGCGATGTGGGCGGTGATTCCTGCATTAGGCATGCTTGGCGGAACAAGCTTATGTAACCGTATTCGCCCTATGCTGGGCAACAAGAAAACTCTGTTATGCACTCCTGTATTGCACGTTGCTGCGGCCTTGTGGCTGTTCTTCTGTCCACTCGAACCTTTGTATCTCATGCTTGGCCAGTTCTTGATGATCCTTGGTAATGGTATTGCGTTACCTTGTGCTCAGGCGTTAGTGATGTTGCCTTATAAGAAGAACGCTGGCGCGGCGGCTGCGATGTCTGGTGGCGGGCAGATGGTGGTGTCTTCAATGGTGAGTATGGGCCTGGTTCAGTTAGGGTTAGGGGAAGCGTGGCATTTATCGCTCGTTATCATGCTGTTCACATTGATTACCCTGTTTAACATTTTGCGTGGTTTCAGTAGCCAAGAAGCGAGAGAGTCTCAGCTCAGTTAGTTGCTTAGGTAATTAGCTAGCTGCCTGGCTAGTAGGAACGAGAAGGCCATTGAAATGATGAATTTCAGTGGCCTTTTTAATGTTCAGCGCTTTGGTTTAAGTTACCAGAATATATGCTATTTTCTGACTGCTTAGGGTAAGTGGTAGTGTTCCGAGCGCAGCTTGCGGCAGGGACGTTAGTTTCCATTATTGCTGGCAGCTACTTTATCTTCTTGCTACTGAAATCTCGAAGAACATAGGTTTTGCTCATGACCGAAAGCCATTGCTAATCAAAGCTACTGGCAATCAAAGCCATTGGCGATAAAAGCTACGGATGAAAAGCAGTGAATGGAGCGATCCATCACTGCTTTTTTGTTGATGTCGTTTGTGTAAAGGGAAAGACGTTAAGCAACACAGGTCTCGCTTCTTAATGTGCAAGTTTGGCATATGTTAATAAAATGTATAACCTAAAGGTCTGACCACTGATAAGGTAGCCACCATGCCAAACCTCGATCGTATTACTTGTTCTATCGATAAAAACCAAATTGCGACGGTTGTGTTGAATCGACCCGATAAGCTCAATGCTATTGATATGGCAATGTTTCAAGGCGTGAATAACATGGTGACTCAGCTGAAAAAGAACACCGAGATTCGTGCCGTAATAGTAAAAGGTGAGGGTTCTGATTTTTGTTCAGGGCTTGATGTTAAGTCCCTATTAACCAGTAAATCTGGGGCGATGAAGCTCTTGTTTAAATGGCTACCGACATTGCCTAACGCTGCACAACGCTTTTCATTGGGTTGGCGAGATATTCCATGCCCTGTCATTTTTGCGATTCATGGTCGTTGTTGGGGAGGCGGCCTGCAATTGGTCAGTGGGGGTGATTTTAGAATTGCTAGCCCGGATGCGAACTTCTCTATATTGGAAGCAAAGTGGGGTCTGATTCCAGACATGGGAGGCGCTATCGCTTTTAGAGAGCTGATGCGTAAAGATCACACCCTTGAAATGGCGATGACGGCCAAAGTGATCGACTGTGAAACCGCTAAAGAATATGGGTTGGTGACCAAGATTGCCGAAGATCCTTACGCTGAAGCCTATGCGTTGGCACTTGAGTGTGCGAATCGGTCGCCAGATGTCGTCGCTGCTAACAAGAAGCTCTACAACAAGACTTGGTGGTCAAGCCCGGGCATGGCTGTATTCTGCGAAACTTGGTATCAGATAAAGGTTGGGTTAGGTAAGAACAGGGCGATTGCTGCTCAACGTGAAATTCATCGAGACAAACCACGCCCTTACGTCGCCAGAAAGTTTAAATAGCGCTTGTACAGGAATAATGGATATTCCCTTTGTTTATTGAGCTTTGCGGTAACCTTAGAGCAATTTAATGTCTAAGGCTAAATGAGCGCTCTGATGAACAAAACTTTTACTTACTCTCTAGCTGCCACTGCAATTTTTACGAGCTTAAATGCATTCGCAAGTGGCCTGTTTTTGCAAGAAGCTGTCGTTGCCAACGCTGGTACTACTGGCGCTGGTGATGGTGTTTACACTCGATCTGCAGCGGCGATGTGGACAAACCCTGCCACTATGTCTCACATGGGCGAAAGCAAAACGACCATCAACACCATGGCATTCGATCTTGAAATGAAGTATCAAGATAACGGTGGTAATCCAGATGGTAAAGCTCATTCCGTAATGCCGTCATTTGGTGCCTTCCACGCTCATCAAGTCACAGACAAATTACACCTTGGTATCGCGCTTGGCGCTGTTGGCGGCTCTAGCCTTGATTACGGCAGTGATTGGGCGGGTGCTGCACTTCTAGAAGATATCACTCTTACTGCAATGCAAGTGAACCCATCACTGAGTTATAAGCTGAATGACCAATGGTCAGTAGGCGCGGGTGTGCAATTCAGTTGGGCTGCATTCAAACAAACAACGTCAATGCTTACTGCGAAGCAAGATACTGACTGGGCATACGGCTATAACCTTGGCGTAATGTACACACCGACAAATAAACTTAAGCTGGGCGCAAGTTACCGTTCTAAGCTAGAGCATGAGTTTAACAATGATGTAAATGGCGTTATTAACCAAGGCGTATTGAATTCATTATCAACTGATATTGCTTTACCTGAAATCATCGATGTCAGTGCGAGCTATGCTTTGAACTCTCAACTTGACCTGCTTGCTAGTATTCAGTTCCACCGTTGGAGTGAATGGGATACAACCGTTCTTGATTTTGGAATAGCAGGAAGTCCAATTAATGGTGTTCCGATTGAGCGTGACTGGGATGACGTTTGGAAATTTGCGGTAGGTGCGGATTATCAATTGAATTCAGACTGGCGTTTGAAAGCTGGCTTCTCTTACGAAACTTCTCCGCAAGACGATCCGTCAATGCAATGGGTTGACCTTCCTGTGGGTGAACAGTACCGCTACTCAGTTGGCGCATCTACCTACTGGGACGACATCTTAATTGATGTGTTCTATGAATACGCTGATTTGGGTTCAGTTAAGATGGATCGATATGGTCGATTTGGTCAAGTTAATCTGTTGAATGGTTCATTCGATGGCCGTATCCACTTTGTTGGTGTTAGCGCGACCTTCTAATGACATTACGTAATCTACTAATCATTACTTTAGTGTCTTTATTTTCAACGGGTGCTTTTGCTGAAGAGAAGCACCCTGATGATCCGACTAAAATTGTAACCAAAGCTGGCGTTGCTTATAACGAAGATCTGCAGTTCTCTGGGTCTATTGGGCTTGATGAAGCGCGAATGATCAACGCTCGTGTTAATGCTGACGGTGAAGAGTGGCGAGTAGGCGGTTCATGGTTGTTGCCTATGGGGATCGTCAATTTCAACTTTAGCCGCTCTGAATACGACAACGATGCTTATAAGAACAACTACAGTATTGGTACGTTTATACCACTGAGTTATTTCGACATTGAGCCGTTCGGTTGGCAAATCTTCCCTATGGCTGGCTACAGTTATAATGATGGCGAAGTGGCGGTTTTCGATGATGATAACGTTGGCTCTGATTATGTATTGATGCCGAGTTCAACACACGGTGGCTACATTGGTGCGTTTGGTTTAAAAACGATTACGGATGAATGGTCTATCATGGGCTTCGGTGGCGGTTCAATGGGGTCTGATGATTATTCAGGGTATTGGGCAGGCGTCGGTGCTAGCTACAAGTTGAGTGACGCTCAATCATTCAACTTCTTCACTATTTTTGCTGAGGACGATTTCGGTGAAAATAACAGTGTTGGCGCGTCTTACACCTATGAGTTCAAATAACTGTTAGCAGGCAGAAATTCGCAGGTGGACACCTCTCGTAAGAACCATTGACTTAGTCCAGATTAAATTGAACAAAGTCGCTTATTAAAACTTAGCGACTTTCTTTTGTTACCATTTCTCCAATCTTTTTTATCTCTTTTTGATGCTTTCTATATCTTTCTCACATGAGAGTGCCGCTCTCTTAATCTAGATTAAGTTTTCGTTGCCTTATTCTCTGTAGTATCCGCCTGAATCAGTGCCCATGCTTAATGGGTAACTTGCGTAACACGATTTTGAGAGGAAGACACTTGAGCACTTTGTTTACAGAAACCCACATTGGCAAGATGACACTAAAGAATCGCTTCATGAGAAGTGCAACGTGGGAAAATATGGCCACCGAAGATGGGCATATGACAGATAAACTGTACGCTATCTATGAAGAGTTGGCTCAAGGTGAAGTCGGCCTGATCGTGACGGGCTACGCGAACATTGTTGAAGAAGAAAAGCCGAATGCAGGCATGATGGGTATGTATAACGACTCATTCATTGAAGAGTATCAAAAGCTGACTCAACTGGTGCACGACAACGACTCTAAAATCGTGATGCAATTAGCTTATGGTGGCACCAAAACCACGCATGATCTTGGCGAACGAGTGATCTACGCACCAAGTGAGGTTCCAGAAAAAGGCACTCAAACACTAGGTAAAGCGATGACCACAGACGAGATCGACTACATTGTTGATGCGTTTGCTCAAGCGTCTTTGAGAGCACAAAAGTCAGGCTTTGATGGCGTTGAAATTCATGCCGCTCACACTTACCTGATTAATCAGTTCTTAAGCCCTTATTACAACCAACGTGAAGATGAATACGGCGGTAGCTTAGAAAACCGCATGAGATTTTTGTTAGAGATCTATACCGCGACACGTAAGCTGGTGGGTGATGATTTCCCTATCTTGGTTAAGCTCACGGCATCCGAGTTTTTTGAAGGTGGCGTCACCTTTGAGGAAACACGTATTGTCTGTAAAAAGCTTGAACAAGTGGGTGTGGATGGCATTGTCGTGTCAGGCAATATTCATGGCAAAGCAGACACTATGATTGGCGAGTCGCACGATGGTTTTACCATTCAAGCTGAAGGCTACTTCCATGAGTATGGTCACGCGATTAGCCAAGACGTTAATATCCCAGTGATCACGGTTGGTGGTCTAACGGATTTTGATGCTATCGAAGCGATTGCAAACAACACGGGCATTGAGTACTTCGCGCTTTCAAGACCGCTGCTTTCTGAACCCCATTTAGTGAAGCGTTGGAAGGAAGGGGATAGAAGCCCTGTTGAATGCGAACGATGCTCTAAGTGTCGTACTAAGCGCGGTAACTTCTGCGTGGTGAATAAAGACAGAAAAGTACAGCTTGCACGCATGTAGTCGCTGAGCCCAGCTCCAAGCGAGCTCCGAAGTTTATAGCTGAGTCTAAGTTTGAGCCTGTGTAATCGCGCAGGCTCTTGTTCATTCCGTATTCCACGAAACGAAATTTGAAACCTTATTAATCACATCTTCCTGTCAAATTGGCGCGACTAAACAGTTACACTACGCCTGTAAATTATCCAACCAAGTTATCGATAAAAACTGAGCAAACTTTGAAACTACTTCCTCTTCTTAAGCAACCTCGAATCCACTGACGTCTCTTTAGTTTTAGCGATATTGCTATGATTTAAGCGTGATACTCACTATTCATCCCAGTGAACCCTGTGTTTATAGGGCGTTAGTTTGTGCACCTTGGATTTGCATCGTCGAACATTTTGATAGTTAACGAATAAAACTTAATAGATCATTCAGAGGTAAAAATGCAAAAGAAGCATTGGTCCAAATTCGAGTTGCTGCATGAAGTCGTAACCAACCCCAATATTCACGTAAAAGGTCAACACAGTTATTACAGCGATTGCTGGGATAATGGGTTCGAGCAATCTGTCGTCCGTTATTTACATGGCGACGAAGTCAGCCGCCAGTGGGAGCCTCGATGGGAAATCGACGAACTCCATATCGGCGATTATGTCTGCATTGGCGCAGAGGTTGTGATTTTAATGGGTGGCAACCATACCCACAGAGTTGATTGGTTTTCGCTGTATCCATTTATGGATGTAATCGACGATGCCTACATTGGCAAAGGTGACACTCACATTGAAGATGGGGTGTGGTTAGGCATGAGAGCGATGGTGATGCCCGGTGTGACGATTGGCGAAGGCGCTGTGGTTGCAGCGAATAGTGTGGTGACTAAAGACGTCGCTCCATACAGCATTGTCGGTGGTTCTCCAGCTAAAGTCGTTAAACACCGCTTTGATGAGTCCGTTATTGACGAACTCATGTCATTCAAAATATACGAGTGGCCCTCAGATAAATTTGAAGCGCTGAAACCGTATTTATGTAACTCAGACTTTTCAAAGTTAAAGCAGGCGATAACGGATTACGACAATTGTTTGTAAGGAGCACTTGTAACGAGCACTTGTAACGAGCGTTTGTAAGGAGCGTTTTTAAGGTACGGGTATAGCCACAGATTTGTGTAGAAAGATCTGTGTCATATTTATATTGAAAAACACGTTAAATCAGTCCGTTACCTTGCAATACTCAACATGGTGTACCAATCTTATTTCATAAGCATGGATAAGGATTGTGTATGCCCGCAAGTTCAATGAAAAACAAAGGGGTGGTGGGGAAAGTCCTACTGCCTTCTTTACTCATAAATCTTCTCTCTCTCGCCGTTCCGTTAACGGTTTTACAAATTTACGATCGTATTTTACCTAACCAAAGTTACGGTACTGCCACTTTGTTGTTGGCGGGTGCAGCGTTGGCTGTTGCCATGGAAGCATTGATCCGGTTTGTGCGTACTTGGCTTTTGTCAGCCGCGGCCAGCAATACCGAGAAAGCGACCTATCAAACCTTGGTTGAAAGAGTAACAACGGCTTCATCAGGCCATCTCCGCCAAATTGGTGTTGGCGGCGTGGAAGAGGGGCTTGGTTCTGTATCCAAAGTCAAAGATTGGTATTCTGGTGGTGTGATTGCAGGCTTTATTGATTTGCCTTTTGCCTTGATCTTCTTGGGCTTGGTGGCTTACATCGGCGGTGAGCTGGTGGCGATACCTTTGGCAGTTTGGCTGATTACTCTCGGAATCGTTTGGTTATCTTCTATTCGCGTTAAAAGTCTAAGTGAAGAAGCTTCCCAAGATGAGCAGGAGCGAAAAGCGTTTTTAATTTTGCTAAGCCAAACCATTCAAGGAATCAAACGCCAGGCCGTTGAGTCTCGAATCTTCAATCAATTTAAATCCCTCAATAATGTTCGTTCTCAGTCTAAAGCGAGAGAAGAGGAACAGAATGCCTTCGCTCAAGAGTGTATTCAGCTTGCCGCATTAGCCACGTCAGTTTTACTCGTGATTACTGGCAGCTTATGGGTGTTGGATGGCCAGTTAACCACAGGTGGATTGGCGGCATGTTCTATCTTATCGGGCAGAGCGGTTGCACCTTTAAGTGCTTTAGTGGGAGTTCGAATCAAGCTTAATTCAATACACAGTGCCAATCAGGCAATAGAAAAATTGAGTGACTTATCACTATCGGATTCTTCAGATTCTGAGCAAGCCGAGAACCACTTATCTGACTTTGAGACGTTGGAAATCAAGCAAGCGACCGTTGAAAGATATGGTGAACTCTCTCATGCAGATGTCACCTTGAATAAAGGTGAGTTGGTATTGTTAGAGAGTGAAGATCGCCACACCAACAGTCATTTATTGTCGTCGATTGCAGGTATTGATGATCTGAAAGCGGGTGAGTGCTTCATTAACGGAGCTGCAGTTTCAATCGCATCCGTAACCAATATTGTGGCCTACTGTGGCGTTAAAGGGCAGTTGGTGTCGGGTACTATTCTCGACAACTTGTGCGGGTTTGACCCTGAGAAAACGCAAAGCGCCAGTGACTATGCAAAGCGTTTGGGTTTAACCAAAGAGATTACTCGATTACCCGATGGGCTCGAGACACAAATTGGCCATACGAGTGCTTCTTTGTTGAGTATGGGTAACGTGAAAATGCTCAATATCGCGGCTCAATTGGCAAGTGATAAACCCATAATCATGTTGGAAAGGCCGGATTCTTCACTTGATTTAGACGCCCTTGGGAATCTAGCTAAGGTGTTGGAAGAAGAAGTAACGGCAGGACGCACGATACTGATGGTGAGCTACCATTCGAAGCTTCGCGAATTTGCTAATCGAATCATTACAGTGGAAAGTCGAGCTATTACGGTCGACAGCGAGAGCAATCAGGAGGCCGTCGTATGAATCGTTTAGATATTGGTAACCCTTCAGGTACGAACAACCGTGCAGATACCAGCGGTCGACAAGAGGTGATGAATCATTTAGAAACCGAGAGCCTTTCCGTTCTTAAGCAGTTGGAAGTTAATGCTAATATCCAGTTGTTCGCACATCAATGGGTCGATGAAAATGGCATTGAATCAATCGACGATATGTTTGCCTTGTTCGACAGGCTTGCACTGCCTTATCGCTTGGTTGCCAACCTAGATGACGTTGGTGAACATAAATTGGTCTTACTGGTACTTGGTGAACATGAGCTGGTCTCTGGTCATTTAGAATCCAAGCAATTTGTTGCCTTTAATGCCAATGACGACATTACCGATGTCCCTCAGTTTTGTATTGTTATCGAAGGACCACCGCTAGAGAAGGCTTCTCCTGATTGGGTTGGCGAACGACTACATGCGTTTCGCCCCATTATTCCTAAATTACTGCTAGTCAGCTTTATCACTAACTTATTTGCGCTTGCCGTTCCTTTCATCACGATGTCGATTTATGACCATGTGATTGGTGGTGATGCAGGGCATGAGTTGCAAGGTATCGCCATTGGCGCGGCGTTGTTGTTTGTGATGATGGGTTGGTTGAGAACATTACGTAGCCGAGTGTTTGCTTCAGTTTCGAACCGAGTAAGTCGTGAGATTTCTCAATCCCTCGTGCAGCGTCTGCTTCGTAATAGCTATGCTCAAAATCAGCAAACAGCTTCTTCTAGTCAGCAAAACCAAGTGATGTTGTCAGAGCGTATTTCAGGTGTGCTATCGGGGCCATTAGGAAATGCGCTGTTTGATCTGCCATTCATTCTTATTTTTGTACTTGCGATAGGTGTTTTAGGCGGATGGTTGGTGCTGGTTCCAGTCGTCTCTTTAATCCTTTATTACTTGCTAGCAAAACGTTCGATACGCTCTAGCAGTAAGCGCTCAATGCAATCGACAGTGGCAGGTACGAATCGTCAAAACATGACCAATGAACTGTCATCCAAACTCGCCTTTATTCGCAGTGCTGGATTCTCAGAGCACTGGATTCAACGCTTCAAAAAGGCCAATCTTCTTGCTTCAACAGTGACCTTTAATCAATCGGTTCTCCAGAGTCGGTACACCTCGATTTACTATTTCATTGGTGTGGGCTCGACACTCGCGGTGATGGGGTTAGGCATAGGACTTATTTTTGAACAAGTGATGACCCCTGGTGGTTTGATTGCTTCAATGATGTTGATATCTAAAGTGACGGGTCCCGCTCAGGTGTTGGCAAACAGTGCGATGCGTTTTAACAGCTTTAATCAATCCAAATTGCAAGTGAACCGTATCTTGTCTCAGCCGTCCGAGCGTGAATTCAGTTACCAGCATCACCCGTTACCTGTGGTAGCGCCTAACTTGAAATTAGACCAAGTGACACTGCGTTATCCTAAACAGAGTCGCCCCGCTTTGAATGGTGTGAGCTTTGATATTGAAGCGGGTGAAATTGTTGCGATTACTGGCCCTTCTGGGAGCGGTAAATCAACATTGATCGAAGTACTGTCTGGTTTGCAGCCTATCCAAAATGGTATGGTCGAGCTTGAAGGCGTTAACCTCGTTCAATACGACCCGCAGCTCTATCGCCACTGGTGTTTCATTCGAGCGGCATATCCTGATTTGCTTACGCTGAGTATTCGAGAGTGGCTAAACGACGGTCACAAAGTCGAAGATCAGAAAATGATCTCTGCAATTGAAATGGTCGGCGGAAAGCGTTGGTTCGAGACATTATCAGGTGGGCTCGATACTTCCATCAGCAGTATTCAGCCGGACAGCCTTTTTGACATGTTGTCTGGCAGCGTCGCGCAGATCCTCATTGACGCGAAAGCGCTGGTTTATGACTACCCAATGTTCTTAATGGATAATCCTGTGCCTGATGCTCACCCAAATGCTAAACGTATATTTGGTGAATTTGTGCAGTCGAAAAAAGGAAAAGCAACGGTGATTTACACGTCCCACGATCCGGATTTAATCAAGCTTGCCGATAAAGTGGTGGTATTAAATGAAGGTGCAGTGGTTTATGCCGGTCCATTAGAGCCGGAGCAGTCTTCGAAGCAGGAACAGCCTTCAGAGCCTCAAACTTCTCAAGAACCGCTGTTATCTGAGCAACCGTTATCTCAAGAGCTACAGCCGTCAACTCAAGAGGCGTCTGCTCAACAAAATGCAGCCCAACAAGAACAATCAAAGTCTAAGCAAGGAGTCGCTAATGACTAAACAATCTATCGAGAAGGGCAAGCGCTACGGTGAACTTGTTGAATCACAAAATACGGCTCGTACATTGGCGCTGGCCACATGGTCGGTTGCCTTATGTGTTATTGCTTTTGCCACTTGGTCTGTAGTCACTCAAGTTGATGAAATCGCCAAAGCCAAAGGTGCTGTGATTCCAGAAGGCGAGAAGCAAGTATTACAAAGCGCGATTGGCGGTAAGTTAAAGCAAATTCTCGTTAAAGAAGGACAGCTTGTCGAGAAAGGCCAGCCGCTTGTTGAGTTTGATGCCACTTTCCAGCGTACCGCCCTTGAAGAGCTAAAGTCCCAACAAGTGACGCTTCTAGCCAGTGTAGAACGTATGAATGCGCTTCTTGAACAACGTGAGCCAAACCTTGCTGAGTTCGAGGTCGATTACCCAGAGATCGTCAGCCAACAAAAAGCGCAGCTGAACGCGCAAAAAGCCCTCTACTTCCAAAAGCGTGTGGTGCTTGAGAAAGAGAGCGAGCAAATTGCAGAGCAGCTTCGTAGCGTAGAAAAGGCCTTGCCGAGTTATGAGAAAGAGTTAAATGCGACTAAGCAAGAGTTGAACATACTGGAGAAGGGTTACAAAGCGGGTAACATTTCACGTTTACGTGTGCTTGAAATGCGACAAAAATTGGCCAGTATCGAACAGAAAATCGAAGAAGCTCGTGGTAAGAAGTCGGTATTGATTAGACAAGCTGACAGTAATGACCAAAAAATCATACAGCTTCTGGCGGAGGCGAAAGCTAAAGTGAGCGATGATCGTTCTAAAGCCGTATCTGACTTATCAGCATTGAATGCTAGAGTTCGTTCAAGCCAAGCTAAATTGACGAACACTATGTTAGTGTCACCGCTACAAGGCTTGGTGCAAAGCATACCAAGCACGCAGGATGGTGGTGTTATTCAGCCGGGTGGCACGGTAGTTGAAATTGTGCCTGTCGGAGGGAACGCTGACTTCAAAGCACGTTTGTCCCCAAGAGATATTGGTTTTGTGAGTGTTGGGCAGCCCACTCGAGTCAAGATTGATGCGTTTGATTACAGCCGCTTTGGGGCTTTAAAAGGGGCGGTAGAGAGTATTTCACCGACCACAAGTCAAAGCGAACGTGGCGAGATCTATTATGAAGTTGTAGTGTCGGTTGATACGCCTTACTTCCGTGATAACCCTGAAAGCTTTTCCATACTGCCGGGTATGACGGGTGAAGTAGACATCACAACTGGCGAGAAGTCGGTGTTCCAATACTTATGGAAACCGATTTATACCAATGTTAGCGTGGCGTTTGGAGAGAGGTAAAGTCCTCCACTCTGGCTTGCATAAAAAAGGAGCACATGCCGTGCTCCTTTTTTTATCTAACCGAAGGGGTGATGTTCTAGTTATTTGGGTCTATGTCAGGCAGTCCGTCAACGTCATTATGATGGTGTAAAGAATCATCAATAGATGGGTTATCGGTATGGTGAGACAGCCCATCACTCATACCATCGTCAGTTTGCTCAGCCCCATAAGCACTCTCGGCATCACTGAAAATGATATCGATATCATGCGCTACTGGTACATTGTGTGACGGTGAATCTATAGACGGCGAGTCAGCATTAATACCCAGAGCGTCTAGGTAAGCATGGGCACCAGAACGCTGTTCGTGTTCGCCTATCGCTGTATGTTCTAGGTTTGCCGTCACCTCATCAAAATTAAGAGTAACTTCATCAGGGGTGCTGAAAGATGCATCCGGTTCATCCGCATGGCTCATGCCGGGTGCTGGAGGAGGTGATGGAGCGATTGGCGATAAATCCATGCCAGTTAGTGTGGTTTGGTCAATGTGATGTCCGCTGTTTCCATGGACGGATTGCGAGTGCAAATGTAGGTGCACCGCGACTTGTGAGTTTTGATCGCCTCCTAGGGTTAAAACAAACGAGTCGGTTTCGTCTGTACCACTACCGTAAGAGCCTCCTGTATGTGTCTTAACGACGCCTGATGAAGTTTGTTGGTAATCGTAACTCAACTCTCCGGTTGCAGGATTGACATGCAAAGTACCAAATTGACCGTGTAATGCAGTGAGAGAGTGTCCGTGGTGATCTGATATTCCCCAGCCTGTCATTGGCGTAGGCGTTCCTTGGTGAATAATTGGAGGAATTCCGATTGAGGCATGCAGGTCCTGATTGCCTGCACTGCCGGTAATTTTTGCAGGGGCAACTAGGGTTGGCATTGGTGGAACATCGCTGTGTCCATCAATGCGCATTTCAACTTCTTGAGTTGTAATGCCCCCGTGTCCATCATCGACTAATAGAGAAAACTTATCGGTCAATTGTTCACCATTATTTAAAGCATTAACATGGCTATTGCTGTTATTAAGTGTGTAGACCCAAGTTTGTGTATTGCTATTATAGGTAACAGAACCATACTGTGGCTGATGTTGGCTATCAATACTGACAGAATGTTGATCGCTATGATCAACATCGCTGATAATAATTTGCCCAGAGGTCGCATTTGCAGCATCTTCATCAATGTTATGTGCACCTGCGATAACTTCAGAAACTGTTGGTTTATCATTAGTGCCATGCACATTGATGGTAATAATTTGTTTATCACCACCAGCGGTCGTTACTTCATATTGAACCTGCTCGACTTGCCCTGCCGCTAAGTGCTGAATATTGGCATTGGGAACCGAATAAGCCCAATCACCGGCTTTTCCAATGGTCAGATGACCGCCATAGGGATCACTGATCGCATGGGCATTACGAGTGTCGTAAAAATGATCTTCACCGGCATCAGGATCGATAACATTCAACACGCCAGTGACAAATATCGTATGTTGGGCATCACCTTGTACGTGGCGATCTTCTGTTATTTGACCGCTTTTATCTCCGGCGAAGATCGCAGCATCGCCAACTGCCGAGAGTGTTGTTGATGCACCGGTGTGGGTCACACCACCGTGGGCATCTTTGACGTCATAGCTAAAATGGACATCGCCGTTATAGTCTTTTTCTGGCGTAAAGGTAAAGGTGCCATCGCCATTAATTAATATCGAACCATGGTCGGCGTGTAGGTTCTCAATGGATAATTTGCCAATATCGTTATCATCGATATCAGTTGTGTTAGCAAGTAGCAGTGCTGGGGTGAGGACAATTTTGCTATCTTCTAAGCCATTCGCTAAACGCACTTCAGCCGAGGCAATTGGCGCATCATTGGTGCCATGAACGGTCACTGTGATATCTTTTTTAGCACTGCCATCAATAGATTCAACGGTAAAGGTTTGCTGGAAGCTTTCCCCTGCGCCTAAATGTTGGACTTTATCATTGTCAATATCGTATGACCAATGGCCCTTTGCGTTGATATTGAACCGACCACCTTCGGCGGTGGTGATGGTTTGTGCAATAAAACCGGCTTGGTCGTGATCGGGGTCAATCACGTGTAACGTGCCGCCACTGCTGAGCTGATTAGTGGTATTGCCAAAGGAAGTGTGATCTTCGTAAACATGATTATTGAGGCTGGAGTAGGGCGTTACTTCAATTTTTGCTTGGTTATCTTCACCGGTCACCTTCACCATAATGGTGAGCTTTTGACCATCATTGGTTTCGATTTCGTAGGGGAGCTCCATCGACTCGCCAGCATGTAGGCTACCAATGAGATCGTCCGCATGACGATTGGTAACAGCTTCTAATCTGAATTGATAAGTGCCATTAGGCCAAACATCAAGGTGACCAGGCTCAAACCCTTGGCCTAAATACTTCCCGCTAAAAACAAACTGAGTGTTATCACCACTATCAGGGTCAATTAGCTGAAGCTGGCCTCTATAGAATTTAAATTCACTATCCAGCGCTTGTGTTTC
>NZ_JBFRKQ010000012.1:29454-57160 GCF_041469505.1 Vibrio sp. 10N.286.49.E11 | reverse complement strand
GCCTCCTCCTACTCGATTTTCCTCTTTACCGTGTTTTCTTGTCTCTTTTAAGCATGTGAAGTGCGATAAAAATGTTAATAACCGTAGAGACAACACAGCCTTAAATTTGGCGATAAGCCAAGGATTTGACATTACTTAAGCTTATGGTTTACTTAAAATTATATTCCAATATTAAATTGTGAAATCGCTCGAATTTAATACTAATATTGGGTAGTATGCGCGAGATTTCCCACCACTCGTGAAACTTTGACATGAAACTAACACTAAAGCAGAAGTTGATAGGCGCTAGCCTATCTGCTGTTGTCGTTATGGCTACAGCGTTGACTTGGTTGTCAGCAAACCAATTATTTGAACAGACTCGTAATGGCGTATACCTACGAGCTGAAAGCGTATCTGAAGCAGCATCTGAAGGTATTAAAAACTGGATTGATATCCGTACTGATATCGCATCAGCATTTAATGACTTTTCACGAGAGGATGATGTTGTTCCTTTCCTTAGACAAGCTCGTGTAGCGGGTGGCTTTGACGATATCTTTTTAGGTACTCCAGAAGGTGGAATGTACCGTTCACATCCTGAACGTAATCGTGCAGATTACGATCCTCGTCAACGTCCTTGGTACCAAGAAGCAAACGCTGCAGGTAAGCAAATCATTACTACGGCTTACCAAGATGCAATCACCAAAGCACTTCTAGTAACGATCGCAGAACCTGTTCGCCACAATGGCCAACTTGTTGGTGTTGTTGGTGCAGACGTACTGATCGACCAGTTGGTTAACGATGTAATCAGCCTTGATGTTGGTGACAACGCTTACGCAATGCTAATTGATGCCTCTGACGGCACATTCCTAGCACACCCAGATTCAGCACTAAGCTTGAAGCCGGTAAGCCAGCTTTCAAACGATATCTCTATGCCTATCATCGAAAACGCAGTGCGTACGGGTAGCATCGAGATCATCAAAGAGCGCGGCGCAGACAAGCTGCTTTACTTCACGAAGGTGCCTAACACTAACTGGATCTTCGCGGTTCAGATGGACAAAGCAACAGAAGAAGCGAACCACTCAACGCTACTTACTCAGCTGATCATCACTGCTGTCGTTATTACGCTCATCGTAATCGTACTCGTGTCTTGGTTAGTAAGCTTCCTATTCCGCGACCTAAACCGCGTTTCAGCAGCACTTGAAGAAATTGCTTCAGGTGAGGGCGATCTTACTCAACGCCTTGAGCCTAAGAGCGACGACGAAATTGGTCAGCTTGCAGCAAACTTCAACCGCTTTGTGGGTAACATGCACACCATGGTGATCAAGCTAAGCGAAGTATCTGCTGCGCTAGGCAACCAAGCACGTCAAACGGCTTCTCAAGCTGAAGAACGTAGTGCTCGTATCCAAATGCAACAAGACGAGATCAACATGGTAGCAACAGCCGTTAACGAAATGGCTGCAGCAACACAAGAGATCGCAGGTAACGCAGACCACACTGCACAGAACTCATCTGAAGCGGTTGGCGCGTGTGAGCACGGTACTGGTCAAGTGACACAGACTCAAAGCTCTATCCAAAACCTTGCTCAAGAAGTTCAAATCGCAACTAACGTGATTCTCGAGCTTGAAGAGCACGGCAACAGCATCAACGCTATCTTGTCTAACATTCAAGGTATTGCAGAACAAACGAACCTACTTGCACTTAACGCCGCTATTGAAGCAGCACGTGCCGGTGAGCAAGGTCGTGGTTTCGCAGTAGTAGCGGATGAAGTTCGAGTTCTGAGCCAACGTACACACGGTTCAACGCAAGAAATTCAACAAACGATTGAGTTGCTGCAAGGTACAACAGGCAAAGCGGTTAACATCATGAACGATAGCCGTACACTTGCTGAAACCAGTGTTGATGACGCGAACTCAGCGGCTGCAAGCCTAACGCAAATCCATGCTGCTGTTGAACGCATCAGTGACATGGCAACACAGATTGCTTCTGCTGCAGAAGAGCAAGCGTCAGTAACGTCTGAGATTACTCGTAACACTGAAGGAATCCGTGACGTATCTAACGAGCTAGCAGACGAAGCACACCAAGCTGCAGAGCAAGCTGCGCAGCTTTCTGAACTGTCTCACGAGCTAGAAAGCGAAATCAGCCGCTTCAAGCTGTAATCGAAGCCAATAAACAAAGCCCCGACTTAGGTTGGGGCTTTGATGTATCTGTACAATCTAGACTAACGAGTTATTTAAACTCAAACTTGCCCTTCATGATTGCCCAGTGGCCCGGGAATGAACATAGGAAAGAGTAGTCGCCACCGGCTGTCATTTTCTCTGTGCTGAAAGTGATTGAGGTTGACTCGCCACCACCGATAACACGAGTGAAGGCGTAAACGCGGCTGTCGTCAGGTTTTACGTAGTTATTGTCGATACCTGCCGACATACCATCGATGCCTACTGCTTGTAGCGACGCAGTGTCTGTTATAACGACGTTGTGACCCATTGATTGGGCTGGCATAGAACCAGTATGGTTTAGCGTCAGCTTCACTTCTTTACAGCTCGCTGGAACGCTTAATGTGTCAGTTGAAAATTTCATTTGATCACTAGCATCAATCGATACTTCACATTCCGAGCTTGCTTGAGCGGTAAAGCTAGCACCTACAAGCGCTATCGTTGTTGCGATTAATCGTAAAGACATACACTGTTCTCCATTATTTTAGGGGGAGGTTATTCCATGAGGTTGATTGATACGTATTATCCTAGAAAGATGATCATAGTAATGTGCTACGACTTGAATTGTGTGCAACTCGTTGCTTTTTAAATGGTAAGTTTTTGTAGGAAAGGGCAAAACTAATCAGCGCATGAACAACCGTTTAGGGGGGAATGGTTGCTCGAGACTAGAATCGCAGACAACAAAAAGCCCGAGCATAAACTCGGGCCTTGAATAGTTTTCTTTATAGCTTAAGGGGAAGCTAGATTGCCTGACGAAGTTGGAAATAACGTCCTTCTTCGTTTAACAGCTTCTCGTGAGAGCCGTTTTCAACAATCTCGCCTTGTTCAATCAGAACGATAGAATCCATCGACTCTAGACCAATCAAACGGTGAGTGATGAAGATAACCGTCTTGCCTTCAAAGTGCTTCTCGAACAGCGTCATGATGCTGTGTTCGGTTTGCTTATCTAAGCCTTCTGTTGGCTCATCTAGAAGCAGGATAGGCGCATCATGAAGAATCGCACGTGCGATACCAATACGGCGCTTCTCACCACCAGACAGTTGACGACCACCGTCACCTAACCAGCTATCAAGTGCGTTATTCTCAAGCAGCTTTTCTAGGCCAACATCTCTTAGGATATTGGCTAAGTGATCATCGGTCGCTTCTGGTCTTGCAATCAACAAGTTGTCACGCAAAGTACCATTTAGAATGTCGACACGTTGGCTTACTACACTG
This sequence comes from Vibrio sp. 10N.286.49.E11, assembly GCF_041469505.1. Classification (NCBI taxonomy): domain Bacteria; kingdom Pseudomonadati; phylum Pseudomonadota; class Gammaproteobacteria; order Vibrionales; family Vibrionaceae; genus Vibrio; species Vibrio sp. 10N.286.49.E11. Next base: position 53,753 of record NZ_JBFRKQ010000012.1, on the reverse strand, counting down.
ATTGATTCACGAAGCTGTGATTCGTTCCACTGCGTCAGTTCAATACCCGCGATTGAGATGTAGCCCTTTTTAGGATCCCAGTAGCGAGTCAGAAGCTGGATCAGAGTCGATTTACCAGAACCCGTTTGACCAACAATCGCAACCTTGTGCGTGGCAGGGATCGTTAGGTCAACAGCGTTCAGAACACTGCGCTCAGAGTCAGGGTAGTTGAACGTCACGTTTGAGAACGTAATATCAAGCGGCTTGTTGATGTCGAGTTTCTCTTCAGCAAACTGAACTTCAGGCTCCGACAAAATAACTTCGTTCAAGCGACGTGCTGAAGACAGAGTTTGACCTAAATGCTGGAACGCACCTGCAATTGGCATTAATAGCTCGAAGCTTGCCATGGTTGCGAATGCCATTAGCGCGATGAACGGGTCTGGTGCATTACCACCCACACCGTCAGCCGCAAGCCAAAGCATAAGAACAAGTGTCAAACCGTTGAACAGCATCAGTGCTGCTGACGCCATACCGGTTAGGTTAGCATTCACAAACTGATTCGCCATCAGCTTGCGTTGCGTTTCTAGAATCGCATTACGGTAACGCTCCTCAGCACCGAACAGAGTTAGCTCGCTGTAGCCTTCAATCCAATCAAGCGTCGTTACACGAAGATCCGCTTTGTTCTGTGTTAGCTCACCACCATTACGTTTACCAAGCTTGTAGAACAAGATTGGCCAAACCAACAGCATGATAAGAAGGATAGAACCTAGGATTAAACCTAGTGAGCTATCAAACCACATCAAGAACAGAGTCAGGAAGAAGATCCCAAATACACCCACCGTCACTGGGCTTACTAAGCGCAAGTAAACGTGGTCCATTGCATCGACATCAGCAACCAAACGGTTCAGTAGGTCAGCATCACGAAGGTTTGAAATACGACCTGGGATCAGCGGAGCCAGCTTCTTAAAGAAGAAGATACGCAGATCAGTCAGTAGTTTGAATGTCGCATTGTGGCTCACAACACGCTCACCCCAACGACCCGCTGTTCGGCTCATTGCTAAACCACGTACACCACCACCTGGTAGCATGTAGTTGAAGGTTTCACGTGCAATCGTAAGGCCAGCAACCGCAGAAGCTGAAATAAACCAGCCTGATAGCGTTAACAAGCCGATAGAAGCCGATAGAGTAGCAAAAGCCAATAGCATGCCTAGCGATAGGCCAAACCAATGCTTTTTATAGAGTTTCAGGTAAGGCAGTAAATCACGCATCTAAATTACCCTTATTATCTTGTTGAGCTAAGTTCGCGTTAAGCATCTCTTCGAATAAACCACCCGCAGTCGAAAGCTGAGAGTAATGACCTTGTTCAACAAGACCACCATCGCGCATAACCAGAATGTTATCGACCGATTGAAGCGGGGCAAGTTGGTGCGTCACAAGTAAGGCAGTGCGGCTTTCGATGTTGCTATTGATGCCTTTCATTACCAACTGTTCGCTACGAGTATCTAGGCTGGCAGTGGGTTCATCGAGCAACCAGAACTGACCGTCTTGAATCATTGCGCGAGCTAGAGCCAAACGCTGAGATTGACCCACAGACAGACCGCCAGAGCGATCAGAAATCATGTAATCCAAGCCGTGCTCATTTACGAATTCGTTAGCAAAAGACTGCTCAAGTGCATTCTCGACAACTTGGTCAGTGATATCGTGCTTACCTAGAGTAACGTTGTCACGAATGCTGCCGTGCAGTAGCAACGGGTTTTGACCAACCCAACTAATCGTTTTACGCCAAGAGGCTAAGTCTAGGTCACGCAGTTCAATGCCATTGATTTTCAAGCTTCCTTCATAAGGCATGAAACCAAGAATGGCGTTGATCAAACTTGTTTTACCCGCACCACTTGGACCAACTAACGCAGTCGATTGGCGAGTATTCAGTGCAAACGAGATAGGGCCAACCAGTTGAACACCTTCAGGGCTTAACACTTTGAGATCTTGAGCTTCAATATTGATGCCTTGAGCCGGATCAAGCTGAGTGTCGCCTGATTTAACCTTAGTGATGTCGGTTTCTAGGAACTCGACAATACTTTCAGCTGCGCCAACCGCTTGTTGCTTCGCGTGGTAGAAAGTACCTAAATCACGCAGAGGTTGGTAAAACTCTGGCGCCAAGATAAGGATAAACAAACCTGCGAATAGCGTAATGCCAACGCCGTAGTGGCCGAAGTTAAGCTCGCCGATGTAAGTGAAACCAAAGTAAACCGCCGTCATCGCAATCGAGATAGACGTGAAGAACTCAAGTACTGCAGACGACAAGAAAGCGATCTTCAATACATCCATGGTGCGCGTTCTGAACACCTCAGATGCACCTTTCAATACTTCTGTTTCAGCGTTTGTGCGGTCAAATAGACGGATGGTTGTCATTGACTGCAAACGGTCGTAAAAGTGACCAGAAAGACGTTGCAGTGCTTTGAAGTTTTTACGGTTTGCATCGGCTGCTTTCATGCCAACCAATGCCATGAACATCGGCACCAGTGGCGCAGTCAGCAAGAAGATAAGGCCAGCTGCCCAGTTTACAGGGAATACCACGACCAAAATAATGAATGGAATCATTACCGATAAAGACATTTGAGGTAAGTAACGAGAGAAGAAGTCCTGCATGTCTTCTACTTGTTCTAGCAACAGGGTTGCCCACGTACCGGCAGGTTTGCCTTTGATATAAGCAGGGCCTAACTCACGTAACTTATCAAGGATGAGTTGCCTGATGTAAACACGGATCTGTTCACCACAGCGATAACCTGCGATCTCACGTCCCCATGTACAGCCAGCACGGCCAACGACCGATAATGCCAAGCCTGCGAAATGACCAACCAGTTCAGATTTATCGACATTCTCGATGATCAGCTGGTGAAGAATAGAGGCGAGAAGAGCTGCTTGAGCAATTAAAAACACGCTTGAAAGTACGCCAAGGCTAATCGCAATCATAAGCCAGCGTTTCGCTAACTTACTCTGTTGCTTAAGCCACTTATTCAAGCTGCGTTGTTTTTTCTTATCCATTATGAAGGCTTAATGATAATTATTATTTGTTGAGGGCGGCTAGTATACAAAAGAAAGCCCAGTGGATATACCACTGGGCTTTAGGGATTTACAACAAAATGTGATGACGCCCTGCATCTACTGAGGCGAGAGCACCGATAATCAAATCTGCAATCTCAGATTTACTTATCGTTAAGGCCATCTAGGAAGCGTTCAGCATCCAGTGCAGCCATACAACCTGTACCAGCAGAAGTGATTGCTTGGCGGTAGTTGTGGTCCATTACGTCACCTGCAGCGAATACGCCAGGGATGCTTGTCTGTGTCGCGTTACCTTCAAGGCCAGACTGAACGATGATGTAGTCATCTTTCATATCCACTTGGCCTTTGAAGATTTCAGTGTTTGGTTGGTGACCGATAGCAATGAATGCGCCCATTACTTCGATGTCTTCTGTCTTATCAGACTGAGTATCTTTAATACGAACGCCAGTTACGCCCATGTCGTCGCCCAGAACCTCGTCTAGCGTGCGATCAGTGTGAAGAACAATGTTGCCGTTCTCTACTTTGTCCATTAAACGCTTCACTAGAATCTTTTCAGCGCGGAACGTGTCACGGCGGTGAACTAGGTGAACTTCAGACGCGATGTTAGACAGGTAAAGTGCTTCTTCAACAGCCGTGTTACCACCACCCACAACCGCGACTTTCTGGTTGCGATAGAAGAAACCATCACATGTAGCACAAGCAGAAACGCCACGGCCTTTGAATGCTTCTTCAGACTCTAAACCTAAGTACTTAGCCGATGCGCCCGTTGAGATGATCAACGCATCACACGTGTACTCGCCAGAATCGCCTTTAAGACGGAAAGGGCGGTTTGAAAGGTCTACTTCGTTAATGTGGTCGAACAGGATCTCTGTTTCAAAGCGCTCTGCGTGCTCTTTCATGCGATCCATCAGTGCTGGACCCGTTAAACCTTCAGCATCTCCCGGCCAGTTTTCCACTTCTGTTGTGGTTGTAAGCTGACCACCTTGCTGCATACCGGTAACCAGTACTGGGTTTAGGTTTGCACGAGCAGCGTAAACTGCAGCTGTATAGCCAGCAGGGCCAGAACCAAGAATCAATAAATTACAGTGCTTTACGTCGCTCATGAGGACTCCGAAATTGAAATTGTTTTTATTTATAATCGCTTAGGATTGTATGGAAAATATGGAGGCAATAAAAGGTTAAACAAGGGCAGAAGTGTAATTAATCGTTATACGTTAGAACATAACCGAACTAAATGATGGTCTTGTAATCCTGTGTCTTAGATCAATAGCGATAAGTCAAGGAAAGTGCTCTTGCAAACAGCTATGCATATTGCTCACTTTTAGGGCCTTCTTGATCATGGTGTTTCTATAGCAGTATTTACTTTTTTGCGTACACATTGATGAGTAGAAAAACAAGAGAACCTGAATCCTATGTTTTATTTTAAAAAGTTTGCGTTAAAAGACGCTGCAAGAATTCATCAAAATTAGCGTGCAGATAAGCGACCACAAGACGCACTTTTAGTATGAACGGCATGATTACAAACAGGTGTAATGTTGGTTAATACTTGAACTGTTGAGTGTTTCTCAGTTGTTATTTTTTTGTATGTGTTATTATTGATATTTATATATTGCGCGGAATTATTTGAACTCTATGCAGATTCTAATCCTTTTTATCAATGTGTTTATTGTGTGCCTGAATTCGGTTTTTGCTTCTCCGCTGCAGGTCAGCGGGGAACAATCTGTGTTAGCTAATGAAGCTGTAAGATGGTATGAAATGCCTTTGTTATCTGATCCAGTCGATTTTCCCATATTAAAAAAACACATTGAATCCTCTCCAAGGATTGAAACGATATTTGGTGGTGAAGGGGCGTTTGGGTTGAGAGTTGATTTGGCCAACTCCGATATCAAGTCGTCACAACAAATAGTTACACTCCGTGCAAACTATTTGGATCAAGGTTGGGGGTACTGGCAATCAACAAATGGTCAAGTAAGGCGAATACTTGATTTTGGCCAATTAAGTAACAAGAGTATCTTGCATCTGCATAGGCAAAGCTTCCCGTTAATATTGAATGCGGAGGAATCTGGAACACTTTGGCTCTACTTGGAAGCAAAGAAATTTCCAAAGGCAGTTAACTTCACTCTTCAACCTGAATATCCATTTTATATTCACGTTTTCCGCAACAATACGCTCACATTAGCTTCTATTACTGTCATGCTAACGTTGGGAGTTTTCGCTCTTTTTTGTTACTTTCAAACTAAACATCCAGTCACACTGGCTTGTGCTGGTTATGTTGGGCTACATGGCCTGGGATGGTTCGCCGCTTCAGGCGCTTGGGGGTACTTATTATCAAGCCAAAGCTGGAACCCAGTTTATTTTGGAATGGTATTGTTTCCGTTTGCGGTTGCTTTTTCTTGCTATTACACAAGATTATTGTTTGGATTTCCGCAGCATTTTATTCGTATTAATCTTACCTTTCAGGCCTTTAGTTGGCTGTGTGTCATTATCGGGTTTATTAATGTCTTTGCCCCGTTTTCGTTGACTTTTGTTATGTCCCATTTAATTGCGGCAATCTGGGTGCCGACAATGATAGTGACTGGCGTATTTATGGTTTATCAACGAAACTTTGTCGCTAAATATTATTTGATCGGTGGTCTTTGTTATGGCACGGCTTTGGTATATTACATTTTTGCGCATTTTGCACCATTGCCGACTCAGAGATCGACAGAAGTCATCGTTGTTGTTGCATTAGCAATAGATTGTACCTGCATTTTATTGTCCCTGACTGAATGGTTGCGGATTCAACAACATCAACATCAGAAAACCTATATCCAGTCGAGGGTGGATAGTTTAACGGGGCTTGGAAACCGGCTGGATTTTAATGATGCGAGTAAACAATTAGTACATCATTCCTATTGTATCGTCTTCATCGATTGTGATGGCCTTAAATCGATTAATGATACTTATGGTCATGATGAAGGGGATCGCTTTTTAGAATACACCAGCCGCATGATGCGAGAAAAATTTACAGACCTTGGAATGGTTTATCGAGCTGGTGGCGACGAATTTATCTGGTTGTTGAAAGTGGATAAAGAGAAACAAGTTGAGGCTCTCTATTCTCAGATTGAGCTTAGAGTGACTCAGGTGGAAGAGCAAATTCGCAGTGCTGATTGGCCTCAGTCTGGCCTCAGTTTTGGAAGCGCATCTAGTTTTGAATGTGTCAATTTTTCTGAGTGTTTGAGCTTAGCTGACCAGCGAATGTACCAGCAGAAGCGCTCGAAGAACGGTTTTAAAAATCAGTCCAGTGAAATTGAGTGTTAGCTAAATTCCCTATTTTCTAAGTGAATCGTTTTAAGTCTAGTTAACTTATTTTCGTTTTGACTTTTGGTGTAAATGTCACCAAAGGTGGCTCTTTTAGCAACCAACCTTTCAAGCTTGCTTACCCTCTCATCTGTTTTGTGTAGAACATTCCCAATCTTTATAGTCGCCTATTTTTAACGAATTCTAAGTTAGGACATAAAGGCAGACCATCATATTCCAAATAAACGCATCATTTATAATTGTAGGTTTTATTAGAAAGCACTCTATTTGAGGGCGGCCGAGTTCCCCCCGAACTCGACCTGTTCCAGACGCGCAAGCAAAGGCGTTTGGTTTCTGGCGTACTCATAAATTAACCAATTTCAGTTTGTTGTGTAAATAATCAATAGTTTGGCAATTGATAGGTAGGTCGTATTTCGCGGTGCAAAAGCATAGAAATGAATGATGGCGAGTGTGATGCCTGAACTCAGGCAAGAAGGCTGGCGTATTAAAGGGTAAGGGCTTATACAATATGAAACCTGGCCTGCTAGTTAATAATATCGTTAAATTTAAATTTTCAGGGATTTATAACTAGCTAGTGGAGTGTGCTAGTTTTAAGAGTTGGTCATCTTTTATTCTGGTGTTATACACTGCTTTTTATTTCTCGATTGGGTTTAGCGTCTGAATTATTAAATTTGACGGGATAAATGATTGTTTAATGTTGATTTGGCAATATCTTCAAGTATCCTTTATGTAAATAAAACGTTAAATATCGAAAGTTAATTAACAATCATTAAGGAGTCGATGATGTTACATGCTCACGAAAATACCCTACATATTACCCACCTCAGTAACCACGCGGTTAAGGAGTTGTCACCTTCATTCTCTAAGCTACCAAGCACAGAGCATGCGGATGGACAGTTCCGATTGAGAAGGTACTCAGTGGTTGAATTCAGTAATGGACAAGTCGTTGAGCTAGACAAACATAACTTTGTTCAGTCTGAAGACATTAATCACTTTCAAGGTGACGTTGTTCGTCAATTCGAGCCGATTGAAGCACAAATTCTAAGCAGCGAAGGCATGCAAGAGATGTGTGAATTGTTTATTGAAACCAACGGGCTTGAAGACGGACAAGAAATCGAAATCCATCAAATCCGCATTGCCGCTATTTTTGAAGAAACTCAAGTTGCACCAGAAGGTGTTCACCAGGACGGTTTTGACCACATCGCGATCATTGGTGTTACTCGCCACAACATTGTGGGTGGTGAAGTGATGCTTTATCAAGATAGCCACGAAGCACCGTTCTTCAGAAAAGTGTTAGGCGATGGTGAAGTGGCAATGCTTGCTGATAGTAAGCTTTGGCACAATGCACAACCGATTCGTACCATAGACCACGGCGAGATGGGCTACATGGATGTGTTTGTTCTAACGGCTAAGGATGCGCGCAATGTCCTTCACTCTTAATGATGTGCGCCAGCAGTTTAGCGCGCTAGGCCAATACCATAACGGTAAGCCGGTGACCTTTTTTGATGGGCCGGGTGGCTCTCAGGTACCTGAGAATGTTTTAGCTTCAATGACCGAATACCTAGGGCATTTTAATTCAAACCTAGGCGGCCACTATTTTTCTAGCCAAAAGACCACAAGCTTAATGCAGCAAGCGCGAGAAGCGGCGCAAGCACTGCTTAATGCGGAGTCTTCTGGCAACGTTGTGTTCGGCGCGAACATGACATCTCTGACCTTCCAACTTAGCCGAGCGATCAGCCGCGATTGGAAAGAGGGCGATGAAGTTATCGTCACGGCGTTAGACCATTACTCAAATGTATCGAGCTGGCAGCAAGCGGCAGACGACAAAGGCGCGATTGTTCGCCAAGTTCGTGTAGACGAGTCGGATTGCAGTTTGGATATGGCGCATTTTGAATCGCTGCTTAACGAGAAAACCAAGCTTGTCGCGGTGACGTTTGCTTCGAACACGACTGGCTCTATTGTCGACATGGCAAAAGTTATTGAGCTTGCACATCAGCATGGTGCGCAGGTTTATGTCGATGCCGTTCATTACGCGCCACATCACTTGATCGATGTTCAGCTGCTGAATTGTGATTTCTTAGCGTGTTCAGCGTATAAATTCTTCGGCCCGCATGTGGGCATTGCTTATGTTGCACCTCAATGGCTACACACGTTAAAGCCTTACAAGGTTGAGCCTGCAACCAATATTGGCCCAGGCCGTTTTGAAACAGGTACGCAAAGCTTTGAAGGCCTTGCAGGTGTGATTGCGGCGGTAGATTACTTGGCGCAATTCGGTGAGCCAACCGACTCATTGCGTTCTCGTTTAGAGCAAAGCTACGCGCTTTATAATAAGCATGAAAGCCAGCTCAGTGAGTACTTCCTTAAACGCTTGTCTGATCTTGAAGGGGCAAAGCTTTACGGGAAAACAGAGTTTGATTCGAACCTAAGAACGCCAACCTTTGCGGTTACCTTTGAAAACCATTCTCCAGAGTTCATCGCCAAGAAGCTGGGTGAACATAATATCTGTGTGTGGAACGGACATTTCTACGCATTAGGTTTGGTGAAACAGTTGGGTATTGAAGAGCAGGGCGTGGTGCGTATTGGTTGTATGCATTACAACTCGATTGAAGAGATCGACTTGCTGTTCAATGTGCTTGAAGGGATCTTGCGAAGCCATTAGCAAGCAGTCACTAGCACTTAATAGCTAAAGAATTAGAAAAGAGCATACTTCTCTCATGAACATTGAGTAGGGAGTATGCTCTTTTTCGTTTCACAGCGCTCATTACTTATTTACGTAACGCCAGTGATTCGATTAAGACCGCTTTTAATCAAGACAGCTGCTCAACAATAGCTACACCCACTGCGTGTGCGCTGGTTGGGTTCTGACCGGTAATCACTCGCTCATCAACAATCACAAGCTCTTGCCAAGGTTGAACCTTGTTGAAACGTGCTGCGCTACGAGCAAGCGACTCTTCCAGTAGGAACGGAATGTCGTTGATGGTGCCAAAGTCGATCTCTTCTTCACGTGTAAAGCCAGTCACCGATTTAGAGCTTAGTAGCTTCTCGCCGTTGCTTAAAACAATCGGAAGCAGCGCCGCAGGGCCGTGACATACTGACGCAATCACACCACCATCTTCGTAATGCTTAGCCGCAATAGCAGCGAATTGCTCGTTGGTTGCTAGGTCTGAAAGCAAACCGAAACCACCTGGGTAGAAGATAGCATCGTAGCTTTCTGCATTAATTTGGTTTACAGGAATCGTATTGTTGATGCGGTTTTGGAAGTCATCATCAGCCAAGATCTCAGCGTTTACTGAATCCCCTTCAATATCGGTTCCGTACAATGGGCCTTTACCACCCTTGATAGAAGCGATGTCGTACTCAAAACCCGCAGCAATGATCTCTTTCAGAGCATGAGTCAGTTCAGGCGCGTAAGTACCGTTCGCTTGATCTGTATCGCCTAGTGTTGCGTGGTTAGTTACAGGTATTAGTATTTTTTTCATGATTCGTCCCTTTGAGCACGTTTGTTTGGTTTCAGCGTCGTTGTTTAGACATCCGCGTTTTTAAGACAGACATCAGTCTTTTTAATAGAGATGCCGCTGTTTCGTTACCTGTAATACTAGTAGTAAACCATTTGAGTGATAATATGCCGAATAGACAAAACATTATTGCTATATAGCAACAGTCGAATGAGAATTAGTCGGATGTGAACTCGTTAGATGTAAACAGGTGAAGTATGGACAGCTTTGAAGGGATTAATGAGTTTGTTGCGGTTGCTGAGTGTCATGGCTTTTCTGCAGCAGCAAAACAACTGGGTTGCAGTACTAGCCATGTCAGCCGCCAAGTTTCAAGGTTAGAAGAGAGAGTGGGTGTGGCGTTGCTTGCGCGTTCAACACGGATGGTGAGCCTGACCGAATCGGGTCATACCTATTATCAGCAGTGCAAAGACTTGGTCATTGGGCTGCAACAAGCGAATGAACAAGTCACGTCTCAACAAACTCAGCTTAGCGGTACATTACGTGTTAGTGCTGCGGGTGCATTTGCAGAAAATCATGTTGCGACAGCGCTGATGGAGTTTGGCAAAGATCATCCTGAGCTCACCATCGAAATGAACTTCAATACTAAGATGGTTAACTTCATCGAAGATGGTATCGACTTCGCCATTCGTTACGGCCGGTTGGACGATTCAGGTTTGGTGGCAAGAAAGCTCGTCGATCGCCCAATGGCGGCCGCAGCCAGCAAAGATTATTTAGAGCAATTTGGTTCGCCTACTCATCCAGAGCAGTTGAAAATGCATAGCTGTATTATCGCTAACAGTGATCAGTGGTTATTTGAGAAAGAGGGAAAATCGTTAAATGCAGTACGAGTACATGGACGCTGGCGCAGTAACAATTCGAGCGCAGTACTGAAAGCATGTGAAGAGGGGCTTGGCATCGTTTATCTTCCTAAAAGCAGTTTCAATGGCAGTCTTAGCAATGGAAAACTCGTCCCTGTGTTAGAAGAGTATTGGGGAGCGGGCACAAGCAGTTGGATTGTTTATCAGAACCGTCGTTTTCTTCCACAGAGAGCACGGTTAGCTATCGACTTCTTGGTCTCATATTTCTCTGATTGGAATGAATAGTTCGTAGGTTTAAAGAATAGTGCGCAGGTTTAAAAGAATAGCGAACAGGATTTGAAGTGGTTGGGAGCGGATTCTTTCATCAGTTCAAGGCCAAAAGTAGAAAAAGATAATGGTTACATTGGTATAGGTTATCTATTTCTGTTTTTTGACGCGAATAATGGGATTGAGATGCTTGTCTACTTTTACTAACTCGTGTTAGCAATTGAGTTGTAGAGAAGGCCGCAACAGTGCGATATACTATATGGCATATTAATGTCCCTAGCGCGTGATAGATTGTGTGGAAGCGTTGGCGGGATATGTTGTTATGCTCCAGTTTATGAAGTATAGCTAGAGTGCGGAGTTGGCAATGTCTTCAATAAATTTCGAATCCACGTACGGTGTAATAACTATTCAAGATATGAATGTAGTGAGTGTTGACGCTAACTATGCTCGCATCTATGGATACCAATCGCCCGAAGAACTACTTTCTAATATCGATAGCTTTCTAGATCTAATCTCAGAAGATTTTCATGTTCTCGCCTATCAAAATTACCTTGAAACGGTCAGTGGTCAACGCGACCCTCAGGTTCACACCTATACCAATGTTGATCGTAATGGCAGAGAGTTCACCGTGTTTTCTATCGACCATGTGACGGAGTGGCAGGGAAGACCTGCACTGCAAGTCACGGTGATCGATCTTTCCCCTGCGATTCAGCTGCAAAATGCGGTGCGTGAGCAAGATAAGATGTATCACGACATGATCATGCAATCTGGGCAGGGCATCTTGGTTCACCGAGATTTCAAGCCGCTGATGGTTAATCAATCTTGGGTTAACATGCAAGGCGCTGCTTCCATCGAGCAAGTATTAGAGCTGGACTCTATCCTTGAACTGGTACCAAAACAGAATGCCGATGGCATCAGCAAGCACTATCACGCGATCGTATCGGGTGAGTTGTCTGGCACGAGTACAGTGGTTGAAAATATCGGCTTTGACGGCGTTCATCGGTTCTTCAATATTTACGACAATGCGATTACTTGGAAAGGTCAGCCAGCCGTTCAGGTTGTACTTGAAGATGTGACGCAAAAAGTGATGTTGGAAAAGCAGTTGGTTCACCAAGCGAACTTCGATGAAATGACCGACTTACTTAACCGCAGAGCGATTTATGAGTGGTTGAGAGAGCACATGTCCTCTAACAACTACCTTGTTTGTATGCTGCTAGATATCGATGATTTTAAGTCGATTAATGACACTTACGGTCATATGGTCGGTGATGAGGTCATTTGTGCTTTGGCTAATATTACCAAGCGCAGTGCCGAGAAAGCCGGCGGAGTCGCAGGCCGTTGGGGTGGCGAAGAGTTCATTATATTTATCCCAAACACGTCTCTTGAAACAGCACACGAAGTGTCAGAAGAGATTCGCCAACAGTTCAATCAAGTTGAATTCAGAATCGATGAACAGTTACGATTTAATTCGAGTGTCAGTATCGGAATCAGTGATAGCCAAGCCTGTGAAGACGGTGTCACGATTGATGCACTCGTGAATTTAACCGATCAATCTCTCTATCGCGCGAAAGCCAACGGCAAGAATTGTGTAGACGGAGATGTGGTTGCGCTCTAACGCCTAAAATCGTCATCGAAAGCGAATAGGATCGACAACGAAAAATGCCCTCAAGTCATCACTTGAGGGCATTTTATTTTTTGGCTATTCTCTAAGCGCTTCTAACTATAAGAAACGTTTAAGTTCTACAAGTTATGCAGACACTTCCACTTCGTAAGAGCCAAATTTACGGATGTTAATCACGCCCGTATCTAAGATTAGGTATTGGCCTTTAATACCTTGCAGCACACCAGATACTTCAGGGTTCTTGTCAAAGTTGTGCGACACAATCTTCACTGGGTGCTGTTCAACTGGGTAGCTCAATGAAGTGATGTTTTCGCTCAGAATCTCGATAGCATCATCACCAAACTTCGCTCTGATCTCTTGGATTTTATCCTCAACCAACGGCAACAGTTCTTTGGCTTTTTCTACCAATTCCATATCGTCGCCGTCGCCTTTAAGCAGCGTGCGCCAGTTGGTTTTGTCAGCAATGTGCTTTGCTAACTCAACTTCGATCAGGCCAGAAATCTGACGTGTTTTTACCTTCAAGATAGGCAAACCTTGAGTCGCGCCTTGGTCAATCCAACGGGTAGGGATTTGAGTGTGACGAGTGATACCTACTTTTAGGCTTGATGTGTTCGATAGGTAAACGAAGTGATCAACCATGCAGTTCTCTTCACCCCATTGAGGCTCGCGACACGTGCCTTCATCGTAGTGACAAGTCTCTGGCTTCATGATGCACATGTCGCAGCTTGCTAGCTTTTTCATGCACACAAAACAGTGGCCTTGAGAGTAGCTCTTCTTAGTTTTCTTACCACATGAGCAGCAAAAAATATTGCCGGTGTGAGTGAGGTTGATGGTTTTACCAATCAGAGGGTTTAGCTCTACAAACTCTTCGCCTACAGGCAAACGGTAGGTAACCGCGCCATCAAGGGAAGCACTCATCTTTTTGAGTGTTCCTTTTGCTAATAAAGACATGACATTACTCGTTCTATTTTGATTATTATTTCGTCGACTCGATTGCGCTGTGAGCAGGCAGTACGGTTAACGATGATTATGCGATGAGTATAACAAATAGAGCCTGTTTTTATACGCAATATTACTTGATTCTCGCCGTGAATAATCAACAGAAAATACATGCATTAAAATATAGTATGACATTTTGTTCGGGCGTGATATAACGTTTTTTAGTGATTTATTGGTATTAAGATCACTAATTTATCTAACTTGTTTTTTATCGTGAAATCCCAACTATAGGGATATTAAGCAGGAAGCTTAGACGTGAAGTGGATCCATAAGATTGTTATCTTTCTTGTTATCGCAACGCTTGCCATTGTGCAGTATTACCGTGTGAGCGGAAATCGTGTGATAACGGCAATTACCCCTGATAAATATGAATTTATCGCGACCAGTGATCAAGTTGATAGGGGTGTCAGTACCTCTCAATTATCCTATGAAAATGGCCAATATGTTCTTAACTGTGAGCTAAAGGAATCAGAGTATCCTTGGCCTTACTGCGGCTTATCGATTCGTATCGATCCAGATATAACCACAGGTCTTGACCTTTCCCAGTATCACACTTTTAGAGTGAACATTGATTACCATGCGGAGGCTGACTCTAGTGGCCGTTTGAGAACCTATCTACGTAACTACAACCCTGCTTATTCAGTTCCTGATGACGAGTACACGCACAAGTACAATGGGATGGAGTTTTCTCCAGGAATCGATGGTGGTGTGATTGAAATCCCGATCAAAAATCTGCAAGTGATGACATGGTGGCTGGCTGACAACGACATTGCGTTAGAGCATTCGGCCCCTGAATTTTCGAATGTGAATATGGTTGAGTTTGCTACTGCGTCTGGAGCGAAACTCGGTCACCACAGAATCGTCATCCGCAGTATTGAGTTCGAAGGTTCGTATATCACCGCAGAAAGCTTGTTCATGATCCTACTGTTTGTGTGGGTGGGGACGGGCACCGTATTCTTGCTGTCAGAGTTAAACCGTTCAAGAAAACGCATGGTGATCGCAGAGAAAAGACATCACCACTTAAAGAACGTCAATCGCGCACTGAGAGAACAGAATTTTGAATTTTCAGAGATGGCCCATCGTGATGAGTTAACCGGAATACTAAACCGCCACGCGATTCGTGATTGGTTGAAAATGCAGTCACAACATGTGAAGCAAGGACATGGCAAGCTGGGTATGTTGTATCTCGATATCGACTACTTCAAGAGTGTAAATGACAAGTACGGACATCAAATGGGTGACCATATTTTACGCGAGTTCAGCATGGTGGTGGGCAGTTCGATCAGCGCTACCGATAAGTTGGTGAGATGGGGAGGTGAAGAGTTCATTGTTTTTTGCCCTGAGACCGAAGCCGGAGAGGCGCAGATAAAAGCTGAACGCATTCGATTATTGGTTAGCCAGCACCTTTGGGTTCATGGCGATCCGCTGACATGCAGTATCGGTGTTGCCGAGATGAAGCAAGAGCGAGTGACAGAGACCATTGCTCGCGCTGATGAAGCTTTATATCAAGCAAAGCATTCAGGTCGAAACCAGGTGATCTTGAGTCACTAATCTGAAAATTGTTTTGATGAGTTTATAAGCCACACGTGCATATGTGACGTGTGGCGTTTTTATGGTTCTTCTCCCAAAAGCCAAAACAAAAAAGGTGGCGCGGGGCCACCAAAAGGGAAAGCGTTTCTTGTTTTTATATGCCCGTTCAGTGCTTGCTTACGCTGAACGGGCATTTTTGTCTTGGTTGAACCGGGGGAAGTTCAACCAGTTTAGGGGAGCATTCCTGTAAGCATGCGCTTATAGAACGTTAGTGTTTACCAGAAGATCCAAGCGAACAGAGTCAGAACTAGGATACAAACTAGGTTCAACACCATACCGATTCGCATCATCTCTTTCTGCTTGATGTGACCCGAGCCAAACACGATTGCGTTTGGTGGTGTTGCAACAGGAAGCATGAAGGCACAAGACGCAGCAACAGCGATCAGTGCAGACAAAATAACTGGCGACATACCAAGTGCTTCAGCGATGGTTGCGAATACTGGCACCAGAAGTGCTGCACTCGCTGTGTTACTCGCAAATTCCGTTAGGAATACCACGAACGCTACCACGGCTAGAATCGTAAGCAGTACGCCAGCTGTTTCTAAAAATCCGCTTAGTGAGTGTGCTAAGAATACGCTGGTTCCTGTCGCTTTTAGAATGTTACTTAAGCAGATACCACCACCGAATAGGATAAGAACACCCCAGTCCGTTGTCTTCTCAACGTCTTTCCATTCCACCGCTCTAGAAGCGCCAAGCAGTACAATTGCGCCAATCGCTACTAAGCTATCAAATTTAGAGAATCCGCCAATCATTGCGTTGATTGGTTTACCGAATATCCAAAGCGTTACGGTTAGAAGGAAGATAGACAGTGTGATTTTCTTGCTGTTTGTCCACTCAACTGGGGCATGGTCTAGCTCGAATTTGTGGTCAAGCTTCGGCTTAGTCATCACGTAAAGAATAATCATCGCGATTGGAAGTAAGATCATTGAGATAGGTAGGCCAAGTGCCATCCACTCTGTGAAGCTCAAGCCAACTTCTGCCGCCGCAATTGCGTTTGGTGGGCTACCAACCAAGGTTGCGATACCACCGATTGAAGCACAGTAAGCGATACCCAGCAGTACGAACACGTACGTGTTGCGGTCTTCACTTTGGTCAACTTTGTTCATGATGCCAAGAACAAGGGGAAGCATCATTGCAGTCGTTGCTGTGTTCGAAATCCACATCGACAAGCCTGCACTCACACCGAATAGCATGAACACCGCCACCGACATTCTGCCTTTTGCAATCAGCAGAACTTTGTCGGCAATCGCCTTATCGAGCTCTTGCTTGTTGAGCGCAGCAGCAAGGGCAAAACCACCCATGAATAGGAAGATGATTGGGTTCGAGAAGTTCGCTAATGCAGCGGGCGTATTGAACACACCAAACAAGACAGCCAAGAGTGGAACGAGCAGAGCGGTGATGCTGACATGAATAGCTTCGGTTAACCATAGAACCGCAACGAACACGAGAATACTCAAACCAGTATTGACTTGTGATTCGAAAGGAAGGGTGTTGAGCAAGAGTGCGAATAGCGTGAAATTACCAATTAATATCATGCTGTTGCGGGTGAACAACCAGTGTTTCAGTGTAGTAACAAGTGCCGTCATAAGACGCTCCTTTTGTTATCCTCGTTTTATTGGTGCACCACTTCATTGAGTCGTGCTTATTATTTTCGAGGTATATAGCTTGATGTAGGGTCAGACTTTGTTGGGAGAATGTTACTTAAGTTAATAAAGGCGTGTTGGTGTGTTTTTGTGTAACAGTGGGGAAATGTGAGGCAACAAATTCAAAATGTGTAGTTTTCTACACATCTGTCTCTGCTGGGTCTGCAATAGGGTTTGTTGTAGGATCTACAACAGGGTTTACAGAGGGGTCAGTCATAGGGTTTGGAATCGGAAATGATTCCGGTTTTGGACTCGATTGAATGGGCTCTTTAGGTCCAAGGAACTTTGGCGTTGTCCCCATAATATACAAATCTAAGAAGGCTTTGGTACGCGCAAAAACTTCACGCAAACGGATAGAGGTGCCTGAATGATGAGTAGGGCCTGAAACCGCTAAACATTGTGCATGAATATCGTAAGAATTAGCGATAAATAGTGCTCTTTCACAGTGGAATTTCTGAGTAATGATCAGGAAGTTGTCGGTGTCGAAGATCTTTTTAGCGCGAACAATCGAGTCTAAGGTTCTAAAGCCTGCGTAATCGAGGTTAATGCGTTCATCGGGTACACCCGCTTTCAGCAAGTCGCGTTTCATCGTCCACGGCTCATTGTAAGAGCGATGAGCGTTATCGCCGCTCAGTAGAAATTGGTCCACTTTTTCACGATCGAACAGCTCAATCGCGGCTTCGATTCGGTGCTTATAATAGTCGTTGAGTGTTCGACCCAAATATTTGCTCGTGCCAAGCACAACGGCGACCTCAAGCTCGGGCACTTCATCTATATCGTAGATGATGCGATCTTCCGCTTGCCATGAAACCCAATAATCGATCGCAATAACCGCAGCGCTGCCTACTAAGAACACGAGGAAAGCGCCAAACAGAAAACCTTGCAGTTTTTTGTAAGCTTTTTTTATGTAGCTACGGATAATGTGAGAATCAAATTTCACTCTCGGTATGGTCCTTTCACTGAGCATTAATTTTTGAGTGCTCGATAATACCAAATAAAAATGAGAAAAATCAGTTAAAAAGACAAGACAGTTTAAAGAAAAAAGCCCCTGCAATTGCAGAGGCTCATATAAGAGTCGTTAACGCTCTTTATTCCAAGCGCAGTACGCTTTATTAGAATGCCGTGCGCTTGTAGCGACGGTAAACTGGCTGCCAGAAGTGCTGGTCAATCGCTTGTTGTAGTGCTTCTTCAGTGATCTCTAGAGCAACGCCCTGTTCAATCGCCTTTTTACCTACCGCAAGAGCAATTTTCTTAGATACCGTGTGGATCTCTTCCAATGGTGGAAGTAGAGCACCTGTGCCATTGATTGCTAGTGGAGAACACGTAGCAAGTGCACGGCTTGATTCCATTAGCATTTCGTCAGTGATGCGTGAAGCATTCACAGCCAATACACCAAGGCCAATACCTGGGAAGATGTAGCTGTTGTTACACTGAGCGATTGGGTAAGTTGTGCCGTTGTGAACGACTGGCTCAAATGGGCTACCTGTCGCAACAAGTGCTTGGCCATCAGTCCAACGAATAATGTCGTTTGGCGTCGCTTCAACACGGCTTGTTGGGTTCGACAGTGGGAACACGATAGGGCGTTCACTGTGTAGGTTCATCTCTTTGATGACTTCTTTGCTGAATAGACCTGGAGCACCAGACACACCAACCAATACGGTTGGTTTCGCGTGGCGAACTACGTCTAGTAGAGAGAAACCAGTGCCATCGCTTTCCCAGTCTTTGGTGTTTTCGTTGGTTTGAACCAGACGCTGTTGGAAATCAAGCAGGTTTTGCATGCCTTCTTGTAGCAGACCCCAACGGTCAACCATGTAAACTTGAGAGCGAGCTTGTGCATCGCTGATACCTTCAGACACCATTTGGGCAATGATAGCTTCAGCAATACCACAACCTGCAGAACCCGCACCTAAGAAGGTGATGCGTTGATCTGAAAGTTTGCTGTTTGCTGCTTTACATGCTGCAAGTAGAGAACCAACCGTTACGGCTGCTGTGCCTTGGATATCATCGTTGAAACAACAGATGCGATCTTTGTAGCGCTCAAGCAGTGGCATTGCGTTCTTTTGTGCGAAATCTTCGAACTGAACTAATGCATCAGGCCAACGGCGTTGAACCGCTTGGATGAACTCTTCAACGAATGCATCGTAGTCAGCACCCGTAATACGAGGATGACGCCAGCCCATGTACATTGGGTCAGCAAGACGTTGAGGGTTGTTAGTACCCACATCGAGCACGATTGGTAGCATGTAAGCTGGGCTGATACCGCCACAAGCTGTATAAAGTGCTAGCTTACCAATTGGAATACCCATACCACCGATGCCTTGGTCTCCCAAACCAAGAATACGCTCACCATCCGTAACCACGATAACTTTAACGTTGTGGTTTGTCGCATTATTCAGTAGGTCATCGATACGATCGCGGTTCGGGTATGAGATAAACAGACCACGGCCACGACGGTAAATATTTGAGAAGTTCTCACATGCTGCGCCAACTGTTGGCGTATAAATGATAGGCATCATTTCAGAGATGTGGTTTTGAACTAAACGATAAAAAAGCGTTTCATTAGTGTCTTGGATGTTACGAAGGTAGATATGCTTATCCATATCACTTTCGAAGTTACAATATTGTTTGTATGCACGTCCTACTTGCTCTTGGATTGTTTCGGTTGTTTCCGGTAACAAGCCTTCAAGGTTGAAAGAACTGCGCTCTTCAGCAGAGAATGCGCTGCCTTTGTTTAGAAGAGGTGTACTTAGTAGAGCAGGACCAGCATAAGGGATATATAGAGGGCGTTTATCGTTGTTCATTGGATGCCTAATATGGGAGAAAGGGTAACTAAAAAATGATAACGGTTTAGTTATTCAATTGTAAATAGTTTCTCCGCGATCTGAGCAAACAAAATGATATTCTTACCTCTGTCCCACACTTATCGAATTTCAACACGATAATTCGTTATACTTTGCTCACACTTTTTCGCTACTCGCCATTTTATGTCATTACTTCCCATCGATGCTTATCAAAACGTATTCCACGAACAAATCGCTAATTCTCACCTTGTCGTAGAGGCGGAAACCGGATCAGGTAAATCAACGCGCCTGCCACTTTGGGCTTCTCAGCATGGACGAGTGCTGGTGGTGGAACCAAGACGTATCGCGTGTACGTCATTGGCTAAATACCTCGCACAGCAATCGGGTGAGAAGCTTGGTAGCAAGGTTGGCTATGCGATTAAGCTTGAGTCAGAGTATAACGAGCAAACTAACGTTGTTTTTGTGACGCCCGGTATCGCGCTGCGTTGGTTATCAGAAGACGGATTAGCCAGTTTTGATGTGATTGTGGTGGATGAGTTTCACGAGAGGCGCTGGGACATTGATCTGCTGGTGGCGATTCTGAAACAAAAAGAGAGCCATCGCTTGGTGATCACTTCAGCAACCATTGAAGGGGAGCGTCTTGCTGATTACTTGGATGCGAATCGAATTAGCTGCGAGGGGCGAACTTATCAAGTTGAGATTGAACACAGAGCGAATGAATCCAGAACACTGCCTGATAGTCGACATCTAGGGCAGCGCATCGTGGAAGAAGTTAATCATCAGTTGATCGCTTCTTCTGGCGATATGTTGGTTTTTCTACCGGGTAAAAAAGAGATCGTGCAATGCGAACAAGCCTTAGCGAAAAATCCAGATATCCAAGTTGTTAAATTGCATGCGTCGGTCAGTGATAAAGAGCGAGATTCAGCGTTATCGGGTCGTAATATCAATACTGAAGGTAATGGTTTGAGAAAGGTCATCCTTGCGACCAACGTTGCAGAAACCTCATTAACCATTCCTGACATTGGCGTGGTGATAGATTCAGGATTAGAGAGACGCACCGTTCAGCGTAATGGCAGAACCACACTGATGCTTAAATCCATATCACGAGCGAGTGCCAAACAGCGAGCTGGCCGCGCGGGTAGGGTAATGGATGGCGTTTGCGTGCGTCTATATGGTGAACATGCGGCGTTAGAGTTAGTCACACCGCCTGAATTGCAGCGTGAAGAGCTGACTGAACCTATGTTGGCCGCAGCATGTTGTGGATCTCCGCTTGAGAGCTTGTCCTTCCTTGACCCTATTCCAGAGAAATCACTCAACAGTGCAACTCAAACCTTGCTGACGATGGAAGCGATTAACGCCGACCATCAAGTTACCGAGCATGGTAAAAAGCTGTATCCGTTGCCGATTGATGCTTTGTATGCCGATATCGTTACTCGAATCAAAACCAAAGCATTAAAAGAGGCGATGGTTGATCTCACTGCGGCGCTGTCCGTTCCTGCTCGCTTGTATCAGTTACCAAACAATGCAGAACATCTTGAAGCGCTCGCGCAACAAGAGAAGGAAGGGTGTGATTTAAGCCTGTTGATTCAGATTGTGCGCGGTCGAGAATATCCGCATTTAGACATCGACCAACAGGCTCTGAATGAAGCTCAAGGATTGGCGAAGCAAATGCGGGAGGTATTTGAACTTCCTCAGCTAGAAGTCGCGTCACGTTTCCAACGCATTGAATTGCTCAAGACCATTGTGAATCTGCATCCTGAACTGGTGTTTGTGCGCCGACTGAAAAGGAAAGAAGCCTTTGCCAATGGTGTTTTAGAAGTGGTGCTCGGTCGTCAGAACCGTTTCCCTGATAATGCACAAGCGATGTCGGTGTTGGATACTCACAGCTTGCCGGGAAGAGGCGTTAAGCAAACACTGACCTTAGCGACGGTCACGACACCCATTCCTCTTGAGCTTCTCATTGATGCTGAACTAGGAGAGTGGGAGCAAGGCGAAACCGTTGTGAATGATGATGGTGTTTTTACCGAGATGGCATTGGTGTACGCAGGCCGCACGATTACAACCAAACTCGTCGCCGCTGAAGGGCAACTATCGTTAAAACCTATCGTCGACCTTGTGTTAAATGGAGAGCAGCTTCCCGGTTTTGCAAAGGCTCGCACTCAAGAAATCAAACACTGGCAGTTGTATGTGAAACTTGGTCTCGATGAACAAACTAAATACACACCAGAAATTGAGAACATTAACTTTGAGCTATGGTTTATAGAGCAGCTTGAAGTACTAGGTGTTACTGATGTCAGCGAATTGGAAATGTTCGATCATGCAGACATACCGTTCGATGGCATTCCAACTTGGCTCTACTCAGAATTTTCGGAAAAATACCCGTTTGCATTGAGCCTTGCCGACTTGCAACTCGATGTTGAATACTTGCCCGCAAGAAAGCTGATTTACGTCCATTATCAGTCGGGTAGCCGAAAGTTATCGCCAAAACGTTGGGAGCTACCGACATGGTCTGGTTGGCGTATTCAGTTCAAAAAAGCGAGTCGAATAATTGATATCAAATAGATGGATAAGTTTTATCTCTAAAATATTAATCAAATAGATGCATATATGATTTTTCAGTGCTTATTTTGTTACAAGTTTGATTTTTATATTCCTTTTTAACCAATCAAAAGGTCATAAAAGACTATTCTTCTATATCCTATTGCTATAAAGAAAGAGTTGATAGATATTGAGTATATTGTGTTGCCAAAGTGTCGGGGGACATCATGGATAAACAGGAAGAGACGCGTGTAGAGTTCGATTACACAACATTTCTTGGCGCCTCATGCAGTAAAAAATGGACTTTTCTGGAAGCACTCACCACAATTGCGCCAGTGTTCAGTACCGTCTGGCGAGATAGCATTAAAGAGTTGGGCACCCCAGAGGATCGTTTATGGCAGATGGCATTGAAATCAATGTCGACGCGTAAAAGTGATGAGTCGAACATTGTTACCTTACTCAAGCTCGCTAAGCTGGAAGGGATCAATGAGCTCAAAGTGGTGATGCCATATTCACTTGAAGAAGAGCAGATCGAGTATATTGAATCGCGCAGTCATTTAGTGATTGCGGGTAATTCTGGAGAAGAGTTCACGATTAAGCTGTAACTTCAGCTCGCCTATAATCTCTCTCGAGGAATAGTAAAAACGTACACGTAAAAAGGGCCTCAAATATTGAGGCCCTTTTAGTATCTAAAACTTGAGTCTACGAGCTTATTAGCTTTCGAGCTTTTTATTTTGAGATTAAGCGATTAAGCAATTAGCAATTAAGCGACTAGTCGATTAGACCATAGTCAGCGCGCAGTACATCGATGATCTCTTGCTTAGGATTTTCGCTCAGTACGATCTCCGCACCTGTGATTTTCGCTGCGATATCAAGGTAAGTGCGAGACAGAGACATTAGAGAATCCAGTGGAAGTTCATTGTCACGAGCCAATGCTTCACGTTCCGGCATACGCTCTTTATTCAAAAGAATGTCGGCATCAGGGAAGTAGTTAAGCAAGAACTGACGGAAGCCTTCTTTTGAATTCTCAACGATGTTGCCGTTGTTATATTCCTGAGTATCCCAAATGCGAGATGAATCTGGAGTACCGACTTCGTCCATGTAGATAAGCTTTTCTTTGCCTTGAGCATCGTTGACGTAGCCAAACTCAAATTTGGTATCAACAAAGGTTTGGTCTACTTTTGCTAGCGCTTGGCTGATTACGTTGAAGCCTTCTTTAAGAAGTTTTTCGTAATGCGCGATGTCGCTTGCTTGAGTAAAGTTGAATGCTGCGAAGTTATCTTCGATGTTGTTGCGTGTGATGTTCACATCGTCAGCTTCTGGAACGCCAGGAATACCTTTCAGAATCCCTTTTGTTGAAGGCGTGATCAGTAGCTCAGGCAACTTCTTGTCTTTCTCAAGGCCTTCAGGCATCTCGATACCACAGAATTCACGTTCGCCGTTTGCGTATGCACGCCACATTGAACCAGTGATGTATTGACGACAAATCGCTTCGATCATGACTGGGCGAGCTTTTTGTACAATCCATACGAACGGGTGAGGGATATCAAGAATATGACTGTCAGCAAGTCCGTTGTCTTTAAACAATTTGAACCAGTGGTTAGAGATAGCATTCAGAGCCGCTCCCTTACCTGGAACACCTTTAAGATTCCCTTCACCACGCCAGATACAATCAAATGCAGAGATACGGTCACTGATCACCATGATTGCTAAAGGCGCATCTGGTGCTACATCGTAGCCTTTCTCTTTAATTAGTCGTTGGCTATCTTCTTCAGTTAACCAGTAGACCGAACGAACCTTGCCACTGTGGACAGGTTTATCAGTACGGATTGGTAGGTCATCATTTACGGCAAGAACTTGATCAGCAAGGCTCATTTAGACATTCCTATCTTTTATCAAACGTCATACAGAGAAGTGCGGTGTGCACATGATTAGACGGGCATTATACCCAATCTACTATTTGCTTCCAGAGAAAAAGCAAACGATTGCTAAATCTGTTGTTTAAATAAAAACCCCCGCCTAACAATCCGCTAAAAAATGGGCGAATTGTAGGGCAGGGGAAGGCAGTATGTTTGGACTGTGTTTTGGCGAATTGTTTCTTAAGTTAAATTAAGTTTGTTAGCTAAAAGATTAAGCTATGTTTGTGGACCATGTTTTTGAGCCAAAATGTTATTAAGCCAACATGT
>NZ_JBFRKQ010000012.1:0-28658 GCF_041469505.1 Vibrio sp. 10N.286.49.E11 | reverse complement strand
AAGCCAACATGTTATTAAGCAAGGTGGCTTAGTGAATACGCTCTGAATTTGCATCCATAAAGAAGACTTCACATTGAAAGCGTAACCCTAATGTTCTTAGGTACTGTTGGCTGAACTGATCAATCGATGCACTTGCAACAATCGCGCTCGCATTCTTAGAGCGGATTGCTTTCTCGACAGTCTCTACCTCAGTCATTTGATGAGAGGCTTTCATATGAATAACGCGGTCGCAGCAAACATTATGTTGCTTAAGCTGCTTAGCCGATGGTCTTGGTGTTTGAGCCGTAAACAGTAACCACTGATGTTGATTGGACAGCAACGCCATTCTTGCAAACAACGCTTCCTCGTTTGAATTTTTGCTTTTACGAGAAACTGATGTAAATGCGCAGTGAACTAGCGGGCTAGAGTGTTGTGCTTTAACGTGTGCTTGAATCATTTTGCTGTCCTTATATACATGCTGTATGTGTATACAGTAGTTTTAGTTGCTTATAAGATCAAGCGTTTTTTGCGGGATTATTGGACGATTTCGTCTGAGGTTATGGATGGTAAATGATTAAATCATTGAAAGTATTCGATAAATTAAATTTGAATGAATCTGCTGTTTTGTATCATAAGTTGAATAAATGTGAGCTTTATACAGGTGTATACACTGGTTTTTGCAGAAAAGTACTGTATATACCTGTATAGAAGAGAGAACAAAGAAGAAAGAAGATCTAAAACTACAGGCACAAAAAAAGCGCCTTAGGCGCTTTCTTATATTTCACGGTGTTGCTTATCTCAATGTCGCTTGGGAGAGTTTTGCTCTCATTTCCATTTCACCAATATTGAACTGGCGAACATCAATGGTTGCAATATCATTGCACTCGTTACATGCATGATGACACTTACCATCTAGGTAGTCGTGCTTTTTAACTAGGCTTGGCTTTTTGCACCAATCACAAACGCCTTCTATTGTGAACATATTCTCTCCTCACCTGTTTAAGTCAGGTGTATTTTCGGCGCAAATTATGACACAAGTAAGACCCATTAGTTAATAGTTTGTTACCCGTTTTTGAGAGGGGGATCGATTGCAACACCAATAAAATCGATATCTTTGAGATCTAGGAAAATGAAGATGTGTGTTTGTTTACGGTTTTGTA
Source organism: Vibrio sp. 10N.286.49.E11 (assembly GCF_041469505.1). Lineage (NCBI taxonomy): Bacteria > Pseudomonadati > Pseudomonadota > Gammaproteobacteria > Vibrionales > Vibrionaceae > Vibrio > Vibrio sp. 10N.286.49.E11. Next base: position 27,519 of record NZ_JBFRKQ010000012.1, on the reverse strand, counting down.
ACATTTTGTAAAATGGTTTTTAGCGCATTGTTCAAACGTTTCATTTCTTCGTCACATCCGTGACCATCTGGATGGTAGATCTTTGATAGCTGTTTGTATCGGATCTTGATGCTTTTCTGGTCGGGGATTGAGCTAGGTGTGTAGCCAAATAGCGCGCAGGCCACCTGCAAATTACTCAGACCTTTGCTGTTTTTCTGCTTCTTCAATTCGTGGAACATAGTGTTCAGCTGGCGTTTTTGCTGCTTAATCGTAAGGTCCTTCGAGCTAAGCTGCGCTTCAAGTGATTGTTGTTGCTGTCGCGAATCACCCGACTTTAGAGCTTGTCTTTTTCTTGAGATAACGAGCGTCGCAATAATGCTGATGATTGAAATCAACACGGCCAACGCAGCACCAATCATATAGTCAGAGCTAGTTAGGTTAGAACTGGAGAGGTTAGAGCGTGATGCTTGGTTAGATTGAACGTGCTTAGATACCCCCTGACTGGTGTCTATTTCAGAGTCGATGCTGTCATCGAGCTGTTCTATTGAAGAGATCTGTTTTGCACGTTGCTGGTTGAATTGTGCTTCCAAAATGCGGTTGTAGCCCTCTTCTGCTTGTGGATTATCTTTTAAGGCTGCTTCATACCATAGCTGCGCTTTATCTAATGGTTGAAGGAGGTCTTGTTCTAGCGAGGATTCGTAGAGTTTTGCTACCTCGATAGGTGCGCGCTGGTTACCTTGCAACGCCGCTTTAATAAACCATTCCAAAGCAAGCTTGTTACTTTGTTCAACACCTGTACCTGCCAAGTACCATTCACCCAGTCTAAATTGCGCGTTTGGGTTGCCGTTTTCTGCTGACTGCGTGTACCAATACAATGCATCACTGGTGCTAACAGGAACGTCGACACCCGATTCATAAGCTTGAGCCAATTGGTATTGAGAAACTGGATCTTGAGGTTGTGATTCTAGTGAAAATTCATCACTGCTTGCTGCGTGCACGAAATGTGTGGTGGACAGTTGAATCGTGGAAAAGATGAGGGCTAGAAATAGTGTTCTAAGAAATGATGATGACAGAATGTTGGATAGGATCAGCAAAAGATAAGTCTCGTAAAAAAGCCCAGAATCGATATGTCAGTATGAATACGCTTTATGGTCGTTGATTATTATTATCACGTTAAATGAGTAACATAACTGATAAACAACTATATAGAGGTTAATTCAATAGATAAAGATGGACTGGGCTTTAATCGTGCTACTTAAGCGGCAAGATTTGAATTTCTACGCGACGGTTACAAGCACGACCTTGAGAGGTGTTATTGTCACATAGAGGGTAGCGCTCACCGTTACCACGAGCAATAGCACGACCTGCAGCAACGTCTTGAGAGATCAAGAATGCACGAACAGATTCAGCTCGACGCTCAGAAAGGATTTGGTTCGTCGATTCGCTGTCAGTGTGACCTTCAATCACTAGGCTAGTGTTTGGGTATTCAACTAGGATGCGAGCAACGCTGCGAAGGGTATTGTGAATGCTTGATTCCAAAGCGTAAGAGCCAGAATCAAAACCGATGCCGTTTTCTAGGCGAAGTAGAAGTTGGTTCTCACCGACACGTTCAACTTGAACGCCTGAATTCATTAGCTCTTCACGAAGGGCAGCTTCTTGTCGGTCAAAGTAGTAACCAATACCACCACCAACAGCGGAGCCACCGGCAGCACCAATAAGTGCACGTTTACCACGGTCTTTAGAGTCACCAGTTGCAGCACCAGCAACGGCACCAGCGAGTGCACCAATTAGAGCGCCTTGAGTTGCAGAGTTAGTCTCAGATTCGCCAGTTGTCGCGTTTTGGCGTTGAGTTGCCTGACAACCCGTTAAAGCGATAGTAAGCGCTAGGGCTAGTGTGATTTTTTTAACGTATTTCTCCATCATGTACTTCTGTCAAACGAATGAATCCGAGTGACAAACATAGTCCTGTAAATCTTATTGATGGTTTTTATCAATACGTCGAAGCAATGTAAAGTGGCTCTATGATTTAGTTATCTTTTTAGCTGCCTGGGTACCGCCAACTGGTCGATTAACAGACAATTTACGACCTTTCTTCAAACCAACTTCATAATCGGCGGTGAGGTTTTTCATCGCTTCTCTCAGTTGCTGCTTGAACGTTTCACGGTCGATATTTTTGAATTCTTTATCAATGTAGTTATTGATCTTGTTGTTTGATTCGTCGTCGGGAGTAATGGTTGGTAGCTTTTCAAGCGCACCTTCAACCCAGCCTGAAACAAACGAGTTCACGCGGCGTGTCACTTCTAAGGACCCTGTGCCAGAGCCAGCAAAGCTATTTCTGAATTGGCCGGTGTGTTCATTCAGTTCACGATAAATGATATCGAAAGCGAACGCTGCGAAGATCGCGCGGTCGGCTTCACCAATGAACTCAACACGCTTGAGGCCTTTATGATTCAGCAATACGGCTTCTACGCCAAATTTGGTGTTGATACCGCGAATAACACGCAGCAGTGTAGAACTGATATTTGCAGGTAACAGGTGACTGGACTGAGTTTTCCCCATCTTGATAAATTCAATATCGTCTTTTTCGAGACCATATTTCAGCATCAAGTTATGCGCCATTTTTATCGCATTGGCAGCTTCATTGACGTTCGCAGAATTTCCAAGCTCAAGACACTTGGCAATTTTCTTTAGGGCTTTTTTCTTATCCATCGACAATTTAATCAGTACCGCAAATTTTTAAAAGTCCAACATTTTACATGTTTTCGCGGGTAACAGAAAGGCAAAACTGGTTTGATGAACAAGGAAGGCGGTGAACATTGAACTGCATGAGCCCAGTTGGCGGTAAAAACAAAAACGCCATCAAGCGTATTGATGGCGTTAGTGACACGTTTTTTCAATATGTCTAGAGCATTCGTAAACTAGATACCCAGTTCATCGAGTAGATCTGCCGCAGAATCATTGCCAGAGCTTTGAGCTGGCTTGTTCGCTTCTTGCATTTTTTTCTGAGTCGCCTCAAGAATGCTATCTGGACATTCGTCTTCTGCGATTTCAAATTCTTCTAATTGAATGAACTCAGTCTTATCCATCGCAAGCTCAAGGTAGAAGATGTTGTTATTAGCGGTAGAGAAGGTCACACGACGAGCTTGTGGACGGTCGAGATTGGTATCAACAGAAAGGTTAACTTGCTTGTTCAGAGCCAGCATTTTCGGTTGGTTTTGTGTGATGTTGGTTTGCAGCTCTTTGCGGATTTTATTGGTGAAATCGCCAACTAATTGGTTCATCAACTCACCCAATACATCACCCACTTCGTCTGAAGTATGAAGCACAGCAAGCTCGTTTTCAGGCATGCCCATATTGCGCATGTAATTGGTGTAGATCTCTAGCGCTGCTTTGGACGTAAAATTAATAACAACGAGACCAGAAAAGCCGCCGTCAAACAGAACGAAGCAACCAAAATCTGGCTTTAGGCTTGTCTTGTTGATCTTTTGAACCATGGCTGAATAGGACACCTGAGAAGCCGTCGCTGAAGTCAGTACGCTTGAGACTGATTGGCATAGTTTAAGAAGGATATCTTCAGTTGTGACTGTTTTGTTTTTTTTCATTGTGATGTGCTCGTGGAGATGTCTTAAACAAAATGTTATTCAGTATATTGTTACTGAATTAAGACGAAAGTGACTATTTCTCCATTCTTGCACTGAGATTCTGATTTGATCACCTTTTTATATGATCTTAATAGTAGTAAAGTGACGAAATTCAAAGAAAATTATTAAAAATCTCAGATAACCCAATGCTGATAGGATCAGCGAAGTAGGGGCAGGAAGCAAATGTTACCAAGACTTCAACTCAATGCTGATGTCGATCCAGTTGTTGTACGCTTTTTAGATGAACTAAAAACAGCGGGCTTTACTGGCGACATTGAATCTCAATATTCTAGCCGTTTGGCTGTGGCGACTGATAATAGTGTCTATCAGCAATTGCCGCAGGCGGTCATCCTTCCTAAAACAACGCAAGACGTTGTGCTTATCGGTAAAGTGGTTTCTAAATCCGCTTACGAACGCGTGACTTTTTCCCCTCGTGGCGGCGGTACCGGAACCAACGGACAATCTTTAACAAAAGGTGTCGTGGTTGACCTGTCGCGATACATGAATAAGGTTCTTGAGATTAACGAGAAAGAGGGCTGGGTAAGAGTTCAGTCTGGTGTCGTTAAAGATCAATTGAACGACGCTGTTCGCCCTTATGGTTACTTTTTCTCTCCAGACCTTTCTACCAGTAACCGAGCAACCTTGGGTGGCATGATCAATACCGATGCTTCGGGCCAAGGGTCATTGAAGTACGGCAAAACGTCTGACCATGTATTGTCGCTGCAAGCGGTGTTCGCAGATGGTTCATGTCTAGAATCTGATTTATCACACGGCTTACCTGTAGAGGGTGAATTCGCTCACCATGCACTTGCGGTGACAGAGGCGGTTTGTCGAGACAAACGCGCTCAAATCTTAGATAAATTCCCTCCGCTGAATCGCTTCTTAACAGGCTATGACCTAAAGAATGCAATCAACGAACAAGATGACAGCTTTGACCTAACTCGCGTTCTATGTGGCGCTGAAGGTTCTTTAGCATTCATCACGGAAGCAAAGTTAAACCTAACCAAGATTCCAAAAGCGCGCACACTGGTTAACGTGAAATACAACACGTTTGATTCTGCGCTGCGTAATGCGCCGTTCATGGTGGAAGCGAAAGCACTGTCTGTTGAAACGGTAGATTCAAGAGTATTGAACCTAGCGAAGCAAGACATCGTTTGGCACACCGTGAGCGATTTGCTGACTGATGTTCCGAACAAAGAGATGCTTGGCATCAACATGGTTGAGTTTGCAGGCCAAGATGAAGCGGAAGTTGAACAGCAAGTTCAAGCGCTGACTGCACGCCTTGAAACCATGGTTGAAAGCGAAGAAGCCGGCGTGATTGGTTTTCAAGTTTGTAGCGATTTGGCGAGCATTGGCCGAATCTACAACATGCGTAAGAAAGCAGTGGGTCTGTTAGGTGCGGCGAAAGGCCGAGCTAAGCCAGTCGCTTTTGCTGAAGATACTTGTGTACCACCAGAAAACCTCGCGGATTTCATCTCTGAATTTAGAGTGTTACTCGATTCAAAAGAGTTGAATTACGGCATGTTTGGTCACGTTGACGCGGGCGTATTACACGTTCGTCCAGCATTGGATCTGTGTGACCCGATGCAAGAAGCATTGATGCATGAAGTCTCTGATGAAGTGGTTAAGCTGGTGGCGAAATACGGCGGTTTAATGTGGGGCGAGCACGGTAAAGGTTTCCGTTCTGAGTATGGCCCAGACTTCTTTGGTGAAGAGCTGTTTACCGAATTAAGACGTATTAAAGCAGCATTCGACCCGCACAACAAGATGAACCCAGGCAAGATCTGTACGCCTTTAGAAAGTGACGCTGAATTGGTGAAAGTCACCGATACCAAGCGTGGTTTCTACGACCGTCAGATCGACGTACAAGTTCGTGACAGCTTCAAGCAAGCAATGGAATGTAACGGTAACGGCTTGTGTTTCAACTACGATACTAGCTCGCCAATGTGTCCTTCAATGAAAGTTACGGCTGACCGACGTCACTCACCCAAAGGCCGCGCAGGCTTGGTAAGAGAGTGGTTGCGTCAACTGACTGAACAAGGCGTTGATATTCTCGACCTTGAGCAAGAAGCGTTGAAAGACAACACACCCGTTAAGACTATGATTGAGCGTGTTCGCAATACGATGAACAAACGCCATGAGTACGATTTCTCGCATGAAGTTCATGAGGCGATGAACGGTTGTTTGGCGTGTAAAGCGTGTGCGAGTCAATGTCCGATCAAAGTCGATGTACCAAGTTTCCGTTCTCGATTCTTGAACATCTACTACTCGCGTTACCAGCGCCCTGCAAAAGATTATCTAGTTGCCAACATTGAAACCATGCTGCCGCTGATGGCGAAAGTGCCAAAAGTAGTCAACGCTGCATTGGGTCAAAAGTGGATCCAAACGGCAACAGCTAAAACGGTCGGTTATGTTGATGCACCATTGATGTCGGTGCCTACGCTCAAAAATCGTCTAGCGAGTAAAGAGCTGCAACTCTTCGATTTACAGTATTTAGAAGGCTTGTCTTCTGAACAGAAGAAACAGCATGTGCTGATCGTTCAAGACCCGTTTACCAGCTTCTATGATGCCGAGGTGATTGAAGACTTCGTCACTCTGGCTCAAAAACTTGGCAAAACTCCGGTACTGCTGCCGTTCAAACCGAATGGTAAAGCGTTGCACATCAAGGGCTTCTTAAATCGTTTTGCACGTGAGGCGAAATCGACTTCGGATTTCTTGTCGATGGTGGCGGATATCGGAATTCCTTTGGTCGGTGTTGATCCTGCTCTTGTGCTTTGTTACCGCGATGAATACGTCGAGATCTTAGGTGACAAGCGCGGCGACTTTGATGTACTTACTGTGCATGAATGGTTAATGCCATCGCTAGGTGAGTTCGAAGCACGCTCAGCAAGTGAAGATATGTGGTACTTGTTTGCTCACTGTACTGAGAAAACCAAAATGCCGAACGCTGAAAAAGAGTGGGGTACTATCTTCAAACACTTTGGGGCGGCGTTAACCAGCGTTCCTGTCGGCTGTTGTGGTATGGCGGGAACTTTCGGCCACGAAGTCGATAAGCTACAAATGTCGAAAGACATATATGGTTTAAGCTGGAAGCCTCAAATGCAGGACTTACCAAAAGATCGTTGCTTGGTGACGGGCTATTCTTGCCGCAGCCAAGTGAAGCGTTTTGAAGGTGAGAAGCTTGCTCACCCATTACAGGCGCTAGCAAAAATTCTCTAATACATTTAGCCCAGCAATTGCTGGGCTTTTTTCTAAACTAACAAAGGAATGTTAATAAGGAAAAGTATGAAATTTCTAGAATTAAAAGTACCACCAGTTGCACTGTTCATTATTGTATTCGTAGCATCATACTTCTGCGCTCAACAGTTGAGCCAAGGGACACTGGCATTGCCTTATGGAATGATTGTGTTAGGAATCGGAGTCACATTGAGTGGTGTGATCGGAATATCCGGTATATTGGAATTTCGAAAACAGAAAACCACCGTTAACCCGATCAAAGTAGAAACCGCTTCAGCCGTCGTGGACAGTGGAATTTTTGGCTACACGCGAAACCCAATGTACTTAGGGTTGTTCATCCTGCTATTTTGCTTTGGCTACTTCTTCCAGAATATCTTCAGTGTACTACTTAGCTTTGGCTTCGTAATCTACATGAATTACTTCCAAATCAAACCCGAAGAGCGAGCACTAGAACAATTATTCGGCGCAGAATATGTTGATTACAAACAAAAGGTTAGACGCTGGATTTAGTGATGATTTGAGTGCTGGCTTAGTAATCGAAATAAAAAAGCCCAGCTTGAGATTATCAAGCTGGGCTTTATTGATCTTGTTCTAGAGCTGATTAAGCAGCGGCTGTGAACTGAGCTAGAAACATCTCTTTGCGTTCGTTGAAGCGGTTTACTAGGTCGTCTACAGAAGCTTGGTCGTATGGCTTAAGGCCACTTGCTACCATACGCTTCACGCCTTTACCTACTACTTCGCCGTCTTCTTTGAAATCGAAGTTCAGGGTCACGATGCCACGTTTGCCTTCAACATCAAAAGTCGCGCCAGAGAATTCAACTTCTGGGTGAGACAGGTCTAGGCGAGTAAATTCAACTTCCATGCTCTCGTAAATCACTAGAGGACGTTGGCAGTTGATCATCATTTGTTGTTCTTCCATAAGAGGAACCATGATGTGTGGGAAGTTCATGCCAGAGAACTTAACGTAGTTTGTTACTACGTGCTCGATGAATGCTTGATCATGGCTCTTCTCACCTTCACAAGACATGTGTAGGTACTCTTTACCATTTGCATCGATAAGTGAGCTCTCTTTTTCACACTTGTTGTCAACGCTTAACGCAATACCGTTACCAACCATACCTGAAAAATCAAAACGCATTTTTTGGCTGATGCCTTCTTTTTGCAGAAGTACTGCAAATAAAAGATCGCCAGGTACACAGAAGCGCTTGTTGTCTTCATCGTGAATCGGGTTGAAATCGCCAGCTACTTTTTTAGCAAAGTGGCTTGCTTGTTCACGAGTGAATTGAAATTGATTGTCTTCAGTAGAAAAGTAAGGTGTCAGAAACATAGTATCGCTATTAGTCATCAAATCTGGGGTGGATTATAGCTAACTAACTTCGTTCTAATGGTCTATCCAGTTAACTTTGCTTATATATCAGTCGATTAGATAAATACGTTGGATGGTATGTGACGATTTTGAGGGGAATAGGGGCTTGGATTCAATGCAACAAGGGCTAATCAATAGCCCCTGTTTATATGACGTGCTATTTCGCCAAACCTTAGAAGCTACACAGTAGGCCTTCTGGCATTAGATGGTTATGCACTGATAATTTGAGCAGTAGATTTGCTTGCTCGATATCAGGTGAGAAGTAACGGTCTTTGTCGTAGAAGCTGACTTTCTCGCGCAGTATCTGTTTTGCTTCTTCTACTCGAGGAGAAGAGAGATTTGGTGCTCTAAAATCCAAGCCTTGTGCTGCTGCTAAGTATTCAACAGCCAAGATGCCACGGGTGTTTTCTGCCATGTCACGCAGTCGACGACCCGCAAAGGTTGCCATAGATACATGATCTTCTTGGTTTGCCGATGTTGGAAGGCTGTCTACTGAAGCTGGGTGTGCCAGTGTTTTATTCTCGCTTGCCAGAGCAGCAGACGTTACTTGAGCAATCATAAAGCCTGAGTTAACGCCGCCGTTATCGACTAAGAAAGGTGGAAGTTTGCTTAGTGCGCTATCAATCAGCAGTGCCATTCTTCGTTCAGAAAGGCTACCAATTTCTGCAATCGCAAGTGCTAGGTTATCCGCTGCCATTGCCACAGGTTCTGCGTGGAAGTTACCACCTGAAATAATGTCGCCGTCTTCAGCAAATACCAGTGGGTTATCCGATACCGAGTTCGCTTCAACGTTTAACGTTTCTGCTGAATTACGAATTTGCTGTAAACAGGCACCCATCACTTGAGGCTGACAGCGCAACGAGTAAGGGTCTTGAACCTTTTCACAGCAAGTGTGTGATTCACCAATCTCACTCTTTTGATCAAGCATATGGCGATAAGCAAGCGCGGCATCCATTTGACCACGATGACCACGAACGCGATGAATTCGAGGGTCAAACGGACGACGACTACCCAGCGCTGCTTCTACAGACATCGCGCCACATACGGTTGCAGACGCGAATAAGTCTTCAGCTGCAAACAGACCTTCTAATGCAAAGGCAGTCGATGCTTGTGTGCCGTTTAACAGAGCTAAGCCTTCTTTCGGAGCAAGTGTGATTGGCTCCAAGCCAGCGATCTGCATTGCTTCTAAGCCAGTGATGATTTTGCCGTTGTGGCGCGCTTGGCCTTCACCTAGAAGTACCGTACTCATGTGGGCGAGGGGAGCAAGATCTCCTGAAGCACCCACAGATCCTTTTTGTGGAACACACGGATAAACCTGTGCGTTCACAAGATCGATAAGAGCATTGATGACCTTGAGTCGGATACCCGAGTAACCACGAGACAAGCTGTTAATCTTTAACACCATCATCAAGCGCACGGTTTCATCAGACATGAATTTACCAATGCCGGCCGCGTGAGAAAGCACGATACTTTTCTGTAGTACTTCTAAATCTTCAGGCGCAATTTTGGTATTTGCCAATAAGCCAAAACCCGTATTGATGCCATACACAGTGCGATCTTCAGCAATCACTTGTTCTACAACGTGCATGCTCGCTTCAATATCAGGAATCGCTGCTGGATCGAGTGATAAGTTTACAGGGCTACGGCTGATTTTTCGAAGTTCAGGCAGGCCTAGAAGTCCTGGTTTAAGTAATAAATTCAACATGTTCTCTCCAGAAGTTAAAGGCGACGAAGTTCTTCGTTTAGCATAGGTAAATCAAGCTTCTGCTCTTTAGCACACTGCTTGGCAATATCGTAACCCGCATCAGCATGACGCATAACGCCTGTTGCTGGGTCGTTGTGAAGTACACGAGTAATGCGCTGCGATGCATCTTCACTGCCGTCACAACAAATCACCATTCCTGAGTGTTGTGAGAAGCCCATGCCAACGCCACCACCATGGTGCAGAGAAACCCATGTTGCGCCACCTGCCGTATTTAGAAGGGCGTTCAATAGAGGCCAATCTGATACGGCATCTGATCCATCCATCATGCCTTCTGTTTCGCGGTTCGGGCTTGCTACTGAACCTGAATCTAGGTGGTCACGACCAATAACAACCGGTGCTTTAAGTTCGCCATTTTTGACCATTTCATTGAATGCTTGGCCTAAGCGTTCACGGTCTTTCAAGCCAACCCAACAAATACGAGCTGGTAGGCCTTGGAACTGAATGCGTTCACGTGCCATATCTAGCCAGTTATGTAGATGTGGGTTATCTGGAATCAGTTCTTTTACTTTTTGGTCTGTTTTGTAAATGTCTTCTGGGTCGCCAGATAGGGCTGCCCAACGGAACGGACCGATGCCTTCACAGAATAAAGGACGAATATAGGCAGGAACGAAACCTGGGAAATCAAATGCGTTTTCTACGCCTTCTTCCAGTGCCATTTGGCGAATGTTATTACCGTAATCTACAGTCGCAGCACCTCGGTATTGTAGGTCAAGCATCGCTTGAACTTGAATCGCCATCGATTGTTTCGCGGCTTTCACCACTTTTGCTTCATCAATGGTGCGCTCTTGCGCTGCTTTTTCCATTGTCCAACCTTGCGGCAAGTAACCGTTCAGTGGATCGTGGGCAGAGGTTTGGTCAGTCACCACATCAGGTGTGATATTGCGTTCAACTAACTCTGGGAAGACGTCTGCGGCGTTACCTAATAAGCCAACAGAGATTGGCGTGTCTGACTCTTTAATCATTGCCATCGCTTCATCTAAGCTGGTGGCTTTTTTGTCTACATAGCCAGTACGCAAGCGGTAGTCGATTCGTGATTCATCACACTCCACTGCGATCATTGAGAAGCCAGCCATCGTTGCAGCAAGAGGTTGAGCGCCGCCCATTCCACCAAGACCGCCCGTTAGAACCCACTTGCCGTTTGCTTCACCTTGGAAGTGCTTCTTCGCGATAGCGACAAAGGTTTCGTAAGTACCTTGAACGATGCCTTGTGAACCAATGTAGATCCAGCTGCCCGCGGTCATTTGGCCGTACATCATCAAGCCTTCTTTATCGAGCTCGTTGAAGTGTTCCCAGTTCGCCCAGTGTGGAACAAGGTTCGAGTTAGCGATCAGTACGCGAGGTGCGTTTTTATGAGTCGGGAACACGCCCACAGGTTTACCGGATTGAACAAGTAACGTTTGGTCGTCCTCTAAACGCTCTAATACTTCAACAATTTTGTCATAACATTTCCAATCACGTGCCGCGCGACCAATACCGCCATACACAACCAGTGCATGTGGGTGTTCTGCCACATCAGGGTCTAGGTTGTTCATCAGCATACGCAGTGGTGCTTCTGTTAACCAAGATTTTGCGCGCAAAGTGGTGCCGTGAGGTGCGCGAATTTCGCGAGTCGTGTCGAGACGAGGGTCACTGTTGTGGTGTTCCGTCATTTTGGAATTCCTTCTGTTTCACGTTATATCGTTGTAGTTGTAGTTGTAGTTGTAGTTGTAGTTGTAGTTATCGGTATAGCTGGATTAGTCGCTGGCCATTGCACTGGCAATATCCCAACATAAACGAGCCGCTAATCGAGCCGTTTGGCCATCGACGTCGTAGTCTGGGTTGTATTCCGCTATGTCCGCGATAATGAGTTTTTCACTGTGTTGGAAAATCTGTTCTAGAAAAGGAGCAAGCGCTTCATAGCTCACGCCTCTTGCCGCTGGTGCACTTACGCCCGGCGCAGTAGCTGCGGGGAAAACATCGAGATCAATGGTGAGATAGAGATAATCACACTCAACGATGAATTTTTGTAACTTGATCAGTTGAGCGACTTGATTCACTTGGGTCATGTTGCGGTCGTGTTCATACCACACGCCCAGTTGGTCAGCTTTGTTAAACAGCGCTTTGGTATTGCTGGCGGCACTCACACCAAGACAAGCGTAATGAAACGGCCATTGATGTGCGTGGCAGTAATCACTGATCTGGTTAAAAGGCGTGCCGGAGCTCGGTTTAACATCGGTGATGTCGCTTTCAAATTCACGAAGATCAAAGTGAGCATCAAAATTAACGATGCCGATCTTAGGATTGTGTTCTGATTGAATTTTATTTAGGTGCTCAGCGAGACCTTGGAACGTTGCCCAAGCCACCTCGTGACCACCGCCAAGGGTAATCACTTTGTTGGTTGCTAAGGCATTGGCAATCACAGAAGCACACTGTTTTTGGCTGACTTCTAATTGACCATCATTGCACTCGATATCACCAAGATCGGCGATGTGTGCGTCACTGTGCCAAGCCATATTCGCCAACGCTTGGCGTATCAAGTTAGGTGCTTGTTTCGCGCCCACGCGTCCTTTATTTCTTGCAACACCGGCATCGCTGGCAAAGCCTACCAAGGCGATATCACCGTCAGTCAGCTTGTCACTTAACTCACTACTTTGCACTTGCTTGGTAATGTGATGAACGCGAGTACCGAGTGCGCCATCTTCAAGATCATTACGTCCGGTCCACACAAAGTTATGCACGGTTGTTGCGTTCTCTTGGATACCGTTGGATTTAGATTGAGTCATGACACACCTCGCCATTAACAATGCGTTTATGCAGGTGAGGAACACCGACTTGATAGCTTAGATCTGCAGGGTGGTCGATGTTCCAGATAGCCAAATCTGCGGCATAACCGATTTCGACTTTGCCTTTGGTTTGTGACTTACCAATGGCAGCCGCCGAGTTACAAGTTACACCGCGTAGTGCTTCTTCAGGCGTCGTACCAAACAGGGTGCAGCTCATGTTCATCATCAGCGTTAAGTCTGCAAAGGGAGATGTGCCGGGGTTTAGGTCGGTCGCGATCGCCATTGGGATTTTGTGTTCACGAAGTAAAGCAATAGGTGGCTGTTGAGTCTCTTTCAAGAAGTAGAAAGCCCCGGGTAATAAGGTGGCGACTGTGCCTGATTCTGCCAGTGCTTTTACTCCGGTTTCATCAAGGTACTCAACATGGTCAACAGAGAGTGCGCCGTATTTTGCTGCAAGTGCGCTGCCACCCATATTCGAAAGTTGTTCTGTGTGGCCTTTAATCGCGAGCCCGTGTGCTTTGGCAGCGGCAAAGACACGTTCGGTTTGTTCTAGGTTGAAGCCGATAGATTCGCAAAATACGTCAACGGCATCGGCGAGCCCTTGCTCCGCAGCTTTAGGAATGATCTCTTGGCAAACCAGATCTATGTAACGATCTGGTTGTTCTTTATATTCAGGTGGCACAGCATGCGCAGCAAGGAGAGTGGTAGTGATCTTAATTCGGCGATGATTTTCTAACGCTTTGGCTGCACGCAGCATCTTGAGCTCATCTTCAAGTGTTAAACCATAGCCAGATTTTACTTCGATGCTGGTTACGCCACTTCTTAGCAGGCCATCGAGTCTAGGTAGTGCCATTTCAACCAGTTCAGACTCTTGTGCTACGCGTGTTGCAGTGACTGTCGCTAGAATGCCGCCGCCTTGTTTGGCTATGTCGGTGTAAGAGATACCATTCAAACGCTGTTCAAATTCGTTGGCACGATTACCCGCAAATACGAGGTGAGTGTGGCAATCAATCAGACCTGGGGTGACGAGCTTGTTCTTGCAATCATAGGTGATGTAATCCTCAGAGTTATCAGTGCTCGGTTGTTCTACCTCAGAAGCAAGTACGCCTTGGTTTGAACAAGAGATGGACACGATTTTACCGCTTTCGATAACGATATCTTGAGGGGAAGAGGGCTGATAACCGTCGGATCCCGAACTCATGGAGACCACTCGTGCGTTTTTGAGGATCAAATTCATAATCACCTAGATCTTTGCTAAATATTAAATGTATATACAAATAAGTAGGCTAAACGCTGACCCGAATCAAGTTGATGTTGCAAAAATGTGATCGGCGATCAGGATGATGTTCTTTAATCTAGAAGTATCTTGGAGCTTAATTTGTACTTAGAGCCAGGATGGTAGAGCAATGCAAAGCTGATGAGGCGTTCTTTGCTCCATGTTCTTCTATTCAAAAGTAGGCAAGGTTCTGATTCAGATAGCTTTAGTGACGTTCTGATTTGAGAGTCAGGAATAATGGCTTCAACCGTGTGCTCGATTGCACTCAACGGGCAGCTTTTTGAAAGGTATTCATTGGGTGTAGAGGTTGAAAAGTCTTGCTCTAGGTATTTTGGTGCGGCTTGCGAGTTCACCCAGCGCGCTTCCAATTGAATCGGTGTGTTGTCAGCAAAGTGGATGATTTCACTATAGAATACTTCGGCATTGATCATCACACCTAACCGTGTCGCGGTGCTTTCATCTGCCTTGATGCTCTTGTGCTTGATAACCTGGCTAGCATACGTTTGGCCTCGGTCTTTGATCTCTTGTGCGATGTTGTTGATATCAAGCAGCGGAGATTGCGCTTTTTCGTCTGGTTCACAAACAAAAGTACCTAGCCTTGGCTTCCTGATGAGTTTGCCTTCAGACACAAGATCTCGAATGGCTTTATTGACCGTCATTCGACTCACATTGAACTGCTCTGTGAGTTCGAGTTCTGTGGTTATCTGGTAACCCACTGGCCAGTGACCACTGTTGATATTATCGTCTATGAACTGTTTTATCTGAAGGTAGAGCGGCGCTTTCGACATAATGAAACCTTATTTGACTATACAAATAGAGTAACGGAATTTTTCACGATTTCAACATTTCCTCGGGCAATGTGACCTTATTCAACATAGATGGGGCAAATTGCTTGATTCTGTGAGGCAAGTGTCGCAAATTGTCACGTAATAACTATTCGTAAATCAGATGATTAGAAAGGGAAATAATATGTTTAAGAAATTAAAGGCCTCGTTGGGCATCGGTGCAGCAAAGGTTGATACTGTCTTAGATAATATTGAAGTTTTCCAAGGTGGAGAGTTGTCTGGCAATGTTCACATTGTTGGTGGCGACGTTGAGCAACAAATCGACTTGATTAACTTGGTTCTCAACACAGAAGTAAAAGTAGAAACGGAAGACAGTACCAGCTACGAAACCTTTTCACTGGGTCGTATTCAAGCGGTAGAGCCTTTCGTTATCCAACCGGGCGAAACCAAACTGGTTCCATTCCGACTTAAGTTAAATGATGAAACGCCAGTCACCGCGTTGAACGCACAAATGAACCAATGCCATGTGTGGGTTGAAACCAACCTAGATATAGGCTTCGCGATTGACCCTAAAGACCGTGACTTTATCTCCGTACACCCACTGCCAACAGTTGCTAAAATCATCCAAGGCGTGGAAGCATCCGGTATGGCAATGGTGAAAGGTGACGTAGAGAAGGGCTTCTTAAAAGGCAACAACTTTGCTTCTCGTTCGGGTTGTTACCAAGAGATTGAATTTCGCAGCGGCGGTTTCATGAATAATAAAGAGATCGAGCTGTCATTCATCGTTGAAGGCTCAATGGTTCACTGCCTAGCAGAAATCGATCGCTCAATGAGCTTCCGTGGCGATCAATACATCTCATTCAGCTTGCCTGCGAACGCTGCCGATTCAGACATTCGTAACGCAGTCTCAAGAATCATGAATGCGTAGTTGCTCTCTCTGTTAGTCGTTACTCTTTCTATTAATAGAGACAAGACAGTACGATTTCTAAAGCCGAACTTATCCGTTCGGCTTTTTTGTATTGTAGATAAAGCCAACGAATTACTGATTGAACTATGGGTTAGGCGTTAGAAGGATCT
Source organism: Vibrio sp. 10N.286.49.E11 (assembly GCF_041469505.1). Lineage (NCBI taxonomy): Bacteria > Pseudomonadati > Pseudomonadota > Gammaproteobacteria > Vibrionales > Vibrionaceae > Vibrio > Vibrio sp. 10N.286.49.E11. The sequence continues at coordinate 11,631 of NZ_JBFRKQ010000012.1, read as the reverse complement.
ATATAGAAGAGACATTTCAGTCATATAGTTTTGTGGTGCTGCGGGACTAACATTGTCATTTCATATTATTTCGTTACAATGTTCGGCTACTCACAGATGTGGCATCTGTATTTGCTTCTATGTGGGTATATTTATTATGCATATATCCCCAATCAGCGTACTCGTTGATTGAAAGACATATATTAAACATTTTCATGTGTTGCTTGGTGTGCAACACCACTGTAAAGGACAAATAATGCCAATTATTACTCTTCCTGACGGTAGTCAGCGTCAATTTGACAACCCTGTATCAACTCTAGATGTTGCCCTATCAATCGGTCCTGGTCTTGCGAAAGCTACCATTGCTGGTCGTGTAGACGGCGAGCGTGTTGATGCTTGTGATCTTATCGAAAACGATGCAAGCCTAGAAATCATCACAGCTAAAGATGAAGTTGATGGCCTTGAAATCGTTCGTCACTCTTGTGCTCACCTTTTAGGCCACGCGGTTAAGCAGCTTTTTCCAGAAGCGAAAATGGCGATCGGTCCTACTATCGATAACGGTTTCTACTACGATATCGATCTTGAGCACTCTCTAACGCAAGACGATCTAGAAAAGATCGAAAAGCGCATGAAAGAGCTAGCGAAGACCAAATACCAGGTTGTTAAGAAGAAAGTTAGCTGGCAGGAAGCGCGCGACGCATTCGAAGCTCGCGGCGAGACTTACAAGATTGAAATCTTGGACGAGAACGTTTCTAAAGACGATCGTCCAGGCCTGTACCATCACGAAGAATACATCGATATGTGTCGTGGTCCACACGTGCCTAACATGAGCTTCTGCCAGCACTTCACTCTACTTAACGTAGCGGGTGCATACTGGCGTGGTAACAGTGACAACAAGATGCTTCAACGTATCTACGGCACTGCATTCCACGACAAGAAGGCACTTAAAGCTCACCTTGTGCGCCTAGAAGAAGCGGCTAAACGTGACCACCGTAAAATCGGTAAAGCGCTTGACCTATTCCACATGCAGCAAGAAGCACCAGGCATGGTGTTCTGGCACCACAACGGTTGGACTATCTTCCGTGAGCTAGAAGTATTTATTCGTCAAAAACTGACTGAGTACGATTACCAAGAAGTTAAAGGCCCATTAATGATGGACCGTGTTCTTTGGGAACGCTCTGGTCACTGGGATAAGTACGCTGAAGCGATGTTCACTACTTCTTCAGAGAACCGTGAATACGCTATCAAGCCAATGAACTGTCCTGGTCACGTTCAAATCTTCAACCAAGGTTTGAAATCTTACCGTGATCTACCGCTACGTATGGCTGAGTTCGGCTCATGTCACCGTAACGAGCCGTCTGGCGCACTTCACGGCATTATGCGTGTTCGTGGCTTCACTCAAGATGATGCTCACGTATTCTGTACTGAAGACCAAGTTCAACAAGAAGTTAAAGCTTGTATTGAAATGGTTTACGATACTTACACAACTTTCGGCTTCGAAAGCATCGTTGTTAAGCTATCTACTCGTCCAGAACAGCGTGTAGGTTCAGACGAAATGTGGGACCGTGCAGAGGCTGACCTTAAGCAAGCGCTAGAGGCAATGGACATTGCATACGAGATTCAAGAAGGCGAGGGTGCGTTCTACGGACCTAAGATTGAATTTACTTTGCATGATTGTTTGGACCGCGCTTGGCAATGTGGTACAGTGCAGCTCGATTTTGCATTACCAGAACGTTTAGGTGCTACTTACGTAGGTGAAGATAACGAGCGTCACACGCCAGTTATGATCCACCGCGCGATTTTAGGTTCACTAGAACGCTTCATTGGTATTCTTATTGAAGAATACGCTGGCTTCTTCCCAACGTGGTTGGCGCCAGAACAAGCAGTTGTAATGGGCATTACAGACAAACAGTCTGAATATGTACAAGAAATTACGAAAAAACTGCAAAAAAGTGGATTTAGAGTCAAAGCAGACTTGAGAAATGAGAAGATTGGCTTTAAAATCCGCGAACATACTTTGAAACGTGTACCGTTCATGCTTGTGTGTGGTGACCAAGAAATGGAAGCCGGCGAAATTGCAGTACGTACACGTAAAGGTAAGGACCTTGGCAAATTTAAAGTGGATGACTTTATTTCATACATCCAAGCCGAGGTTTCAAGCCGTAAGCTCAATCTGGAGGAATAGCTATTAAAGGCGGAAGACGTGGCCAACAACCGGCCAAACAAAACCAGCACCGTTTAAACGGTGACATTCGTGGCGTTCGTGAAGTGCGTCTAACTGGCGCAGACGGCGAAGCTGTTGGTGTAGTATCAATCGCTGAAGCGATGGAAGCTGCAAATGAAGCTGGTATGGATCTTGTAGAGATCAGCCCTAACGCCGAGCCGCCAGTTTGTCGTGTGATGGACTACGGTAAGTTCCTCTTCGAGAAGAGCAAAGCTGCGAAAGAGCAGAAGAAGAAGCAAAAGCAGGTTCAGATCAAGGAAATTAAATTCCGACCTGGAACTGATATTGGAGACTATCAGGTAAAACTACGCAACCTGACTGGTTTCCTAGAAGACGGCAACAAAGTGAAGGTAACAATTCGCTTCCGTGGCCGCGAAATGGCTCACCAAGAAATCGGTGTTGACGTTCTTAATCGTTTGAAAGCGGATACTGAAGAATTTGCAGTAGTCGAATCTTTCCCAACGAGAATTGAAGGTCGCCAGATGATCATGGTGTTGGCCCCTAAAAAGAAGTAATTAACGGCTTTGCAAGTAATTGAACCCTGCAGCCTCAGGTTGCGGGGTTTTATTCGCCCTAATTACTATGTTATTAACAACTCAACAATGCGGAGTTATTCATCATGCCTAAGATGAAAACCAACAAAGGTGCTGCTAAGCGTTTCCAGAAAACTGCTGGTGGTATTAAGTTTAAGCACGCTGGTAAACGTCACATCCTGACTAAGCGTACTACTAAGAACAAGCGTCAGCTACGTCCGAACTCGATCCTTCCTAAATGTGAAGTTGCTCAAGTTCTACGTATGATGCCATACGCTTAATTCTTTTTAGTTTATAAATTCGTTTAGTTTAGGAGAAGCATAATGCCTCGCGTAAAACGTGGTGTACAAGCTCGTGCACGTCATAAGAAAGTTCTAAAACAAGCTAAAGGTTACTACGGAGCACGTTCACGTGTTTACCGCGTAGCTTTCCAAGCAGTTACCAAAGCTGGTCAATACGCTTACCGTGACCGTCGCAACAAGAAACGTCAATTCCGTCAACTTTGGATTGCACGTATCAACGCGGCATCTCGTCAAAATGGTCTATCTTACAGCCGTTTCATCAATGGCCTAAAGAAAGCATCTATCGAGATCGACCGTAAGATTCTTGCTGACATCGCAGTATTCGACAAAGCAGCATTTGCTGTTCTAGTTGAAAAAGCGAAAGCATCTCTATAATTTAGAGTTAGCTTAAAGGTTTAAGAAAAGGAGAACTTCGGTTCTCCTTTTTTATTGCCTGTAATTTGGCTTTGCCATACTCTCTCGCATCTCGCATCTCGCATCTCGCATCTCGCATCTCGCATCTCGCATCTCGCACCTAATTTTTATTCGCTTGAACACGCATTCTGGTATATAAACATTTACCTAACCTTTAAATGTAAAGCGACCGAAATAAATGACCGCACCGACCACTATGACGTTCTTCGAACGTTTTGAAACTGACATCCTATCTGGCAAGAAGACGATTACTATTCGTGATGAATCTGAGCGAGACTACCAGCCAGGCAGTGTTGTGGAAGTATCGACGCTAGAGCAAGACCGTGTGTTCTGTAATCTTAAGATCATCAGCGTTGAGCCAATTTTGTTTGATGACTTAGGTGAGTTCCATGCTCAGCAAGAGAACATGACGCTGCAAGTACTGAAAGACGTGATTCAAGATATCTACCCGGGTATCTCTCAACTGTATGTGGTTTATTACGAGCTTGTGTAGCCCGCTTTAAATAGAATTTGTTGATCAATACTGCGTCTAACGCAGAGCAATGATAAAGGGAAGCCACAATGAGTGAATTACAGAGCGAAACAGTTCAGCAAATTTTGCTTCAACTTTATTGTCGTGAGCAAAATGAGCAGCCGTTAATCTCTAGAACTGATCTCGACATTGCTCTTTATGATAGCGAAGGCTTTCTAGCGTGGCGTGACACAAGGCGTAACTTTACGGTCAGTGATATCGAGAATCGAGTTTGGGTGAAGAGCTGCCCCGGCGGTTACATCACTGAAGTGCACTTCAATGCTGACGGTTCTTTGATTGAATATCGTTTGTTCGACCGATTTGAAACAACAGGGCAGTGGCAACTAAAAGACGGTTTGTTACACGTCGAGATTCTGAAGGGTGAGAACTGCTACCAGTTTGCTGTTGTGGCTCGTGCTGACCTTAATATTCACTCTGCGGTTGAGTATAAGAGCGGAGAGCTGCATTCGTACTTGAAGCTTGTTCAAGTTGAAAGCTAAACGCTGGTTCGTTTAATTAGCATATAAAAAAGCCAACAGTGATGTTGGCTTTGTTGTCTTCAATCTGACTGAATACTTCTATTAAGCTTCGAAGTTCGCCAATCGAGTATAAAGCTCGCGGGCTTGATCTTGCTTTGCACAAATCGTCAGTAGGTCTTCAATAAAGTACTTTAATGCGCGAGCTTCAATTCGGCGAATACCTTGTTGATGTTCTTCAGTTAGGTAGCCGTAGATAGTCGCAGCGCCAAAGTCACCAAAGATCATCTGACCTTGTTCGTTCACTAAAGTGTTGTGAGCGTATAGATCACCATGAGAGACTTTATTGGCATGAAGGTGTTCAAACACATCAATCATCTGCTCTGTAATGCTATTGATTTGAGCAATTGAAAGTTCGAAACCTTCTGGGAAAGTATCACGCGTGCAAGTCTCGAGTGTTGGTGGTAGCCCTAGGTTGTAGTAGCTGTTTGGAATGAGTTCCATCACCAAAGCTAGGTAATCTTGTTCCTCTACTTGGGCGATAGATTTTACCAAGTTGTTATGGTGTCCAGCCTGCAAGCACGCTTCCAGTTCATCATGTGGGTAGCCGTCACTGGTGACTTCGCCTTTAAACACTTTAACCGCCACTTCCTGTGGAAAATCGAAGTCGCTGTTTAGCCAGCTTGCATGCGAGATCACGCCAGATGCGCCTTGGCCAAGTACTTGATTCAGTGAATAGCTTTGAGAGCTAACCGCAGGCACGCTATCTAAGCTGCTAGGGTGTTTGCAAAACGGGTTACCCGCAAACGCTAACCAAGCCAGTTTTGGTAGCTTGATAAGGAACTCTGGGAATTCAGTCAACTGGTTTGCAGACAGGCGAACTAGCTCAAGGTTGGATAGGTTTTCCATGCTTTCTGGTAACACGCGAATCTTGTTACCCGCCAATGCCAGTTTCTGTAGTCGCGGTCTTTCACCTAGTGAGCTAGGCAGGGCCTCAATCTCATTGTCGGTCAGGATCAACCAACGTAGTTGAGTAGGCAGAGACTGCTCGCTGACGGTTTTGATTTGGTTGGTTTTAAAGCCAACCATTTCGAGCTTAGGAAGTGACCCTAGAACATCAGGCAGGTGCGTAAACAGGTTATTCGACGCGAAGATGATACGCAGGTTAGTCAGCTGTGATAACTCGGCTGGTAGGTCTGACAGCTGATTACCTGAAAGGTCTAGGATCTCAAGAGAATCTGCAAGCTCTATGATTTCTAGAGGAAACTCGGTGAGACTTTCTGACAGTTTTAAGCGCTTAATACCTTTAAGTTGCCCTGATTTTAATTGTTCTAGAGTATGCAAACCTTAGCCTTATGAATAGATGTTCGAGGCGCGTAGTTTACTTGTCTCAATCAAGAAAGGCGAGTATCCGGAAGAATACTCGCTTAACTAAACTAAGTGAACGAATTTACGAAGGTTAAAGCTGGATATGGTTTTGGCTAACGCCGACTTCCTCAACAAAGTCGCTATCATGACTGACCAAGATGAATGCACCCTGGTATTCACGCAGAGCCGAAGCCAATATTTGCTTCGAGTCTATGTCCAAGTGATTGAATTGTGTTCAAATAATTAAAGCACCTGTGTGGCGCTTTAGTGATCATTATTGGAAATAAATTGAATCTAGAATTTATATTTTTTGGTTTAGGGTTTAGAGCTTAGAGCCTTGGGCTTAAAGCTAAAGCTACTTGGTTTGCCCACCAACGGCGCGCCAACACATATCAAAGCTATCGTTGATGTACTTCGATGTTTGCTCTGGTGGAGACTCGCTTTGTTCAATCAGCCAGTTTGCACAAATCAGAAAGTGGCTATGAATGAAGTGTCTAACAAGGTTAATGTCCAACACCATCAATTCACCATCTTGTTGCCCTTTCAAAATGATCTCGTCTAGCGATGCGAACATCTGTGAAACAATCACTTCTCGAGTTTGAGTCGTTGGGTCGAAATGAACATTGGTGAAGAACTTCATCGCAACCGGATTCTCTAATGCCCACTCAATTCCTGTGATCCACATGAACTTAAAGGTTTGGTAGCGATCTTCTACAGCCACATCAGTGTGCGGTTGAAGGGTCGAGAATAGCTCTAGCTTCAGCTCGCGAAACAGTTCATCAATCAATAGAGATTTATTCTCGAAGTGGTGGAACAACGTCGCTTTTGCCACGCCGGCTGTTTTCGCTATTTGTCCGGTAGATGTGCCCTCTAGCCCTTGTTGAGAGAAGAGCAGGAGTGCAGCATCTAGGATTTTTTGTCTTTTGGTGATCATCTATTGAGTACTTTGAACATCAGTTTCTTGATTGGGTTGTTGTAAGGAGGATGCATTAACTTGGTGAAGTTGATTTTTCCTCTACTTAGAACGGTTTTGGCATGGCTAAGGGTCTTGAAGCCCTCAATGCCGTGATAGTGTCCCATGCCTGAAGGGCCGATGCCACCGAATGGTGCGTCTTCTGCAGCCACATGCACCAAAGAATCATTAATACACACGCCGCCAGAGTGCGTGTCTGATAAAAGCTTGTCTTGGGTTTTTTTATTATGGCTCATTAGGTACAGAGCCAGTGGGCGTTCTCTCTCTGTGATGTAATTGATTGCTTCTTCGATGGAATCATAAGGCACGATAGGCAAAACAGGACCAAACAGCTCTTCTTGCATCGCGAGCATCTCATCGTTCACTTCGGTGAGAAGGTGCGGCGTCATTCTGTGGTTTACATCGTCTTGTGCTTGTTCGGTTACCGTGTGAATAACCGCGCCTTTGGCTTGTGCGTCTTCAATGACACCTTTCAAGCGATTGTATTGGCGCATGTTGATCACTGAGGTTAAGTCTTTGCTCTCAATACCGGCTTTATAAAGCTTCTTGAAATAACGCTTATAGGCTGTGATGAACTCGTCTGATTTTTCTCGCGGCAATAAGATGTAATCAGGCGCTACACATATCTGGCCAGCGTTTAGACTCTTGGCAAACAAGATACGTTCAACAGCGTCAGCTACATCAAAGTCAGGGGCAATGATGGTTGGAGATTTGCCGCCTAATTCCAAGGTAACTGGTGTTAAGTTGTTAGCCGCTGCTCTCATAACGTGTTTACCCACAGCGGTTGAGCCTGTGAAAAGGATATGGTCAAACGGCAGTTGGCTAAATTTAGCGGAAACGTCAGCTTCGCCTTCGATAATCGCAACCTGATCTTCACTAAAGCCTTCGGCCAACATCGCTTTTAAAATTCGGTTGGTCGCTGGAGTAAACTCCGACATCTTGAGCATCGCCGTGTTGCCCGCTGCTAACGCTGTGATCAGAGGGCCTAAAGAGAGCATGACTGGGAAGTTCCAAGGCACGATGATACCAACCACACCTACTGGCTGATAATGCACAGTAATCTTGGCTGGTGTTAGCATCAAGCCGGCTTTTCGACGTGAAGGCTTCAACCACTTCTTCAGGTTTTTATCACTGTAATTGATCTGGTGTAGGGAAGGGGTGATGTCAGCAATTAAGCTGTCGTGCTCTGCTCGATGGCCATAATCTTCTGATACCGCTTCAATTAACTGCTCTTGGTAGCGCATTAATAGTTTTTTCAAGACTGAGAGATCATTTCGTCTCTGATCAAGTGTTGGATTAACGTTGTTACGGTAGTGATCTTGTTGTCGGTTGAATATTTGATCCATGTCGTTGGTGCTCGACGTGTTTGGTTCAAGGTCTAGATTATGGCTCATAGTATCCCCTAAATTCGAAGGCTGACCGATTGGTTGGTCAGTTAAAATTACAAGAAGATTGAACCGAATACAAGATATGCGCGAGAAAAGTTCAAAAATTGAGCGGTTACAACATTGAAGTGAGCGAGTTCTAGTAGGAAGAATGAAGTGTTTATCGGCATCGAATCGCGGGACACAAGCTGTGTTGGTGATAGCGAGAGTTCAGATTGTGAAGTGCTTATATTTGTCACAACTCTGACTTAACCTCACTCAATTTACTAAAAATCTTTTGGTTTCTGCACATTTTTTCTCCCTAATTTAATGTGAGAAATTGCTTTATATTTAATGCGCTTCAGCCTGTTTTTTACCCTAAAACCTTGTAATTCCTTACCTGTTATTTTAAGTCGATCTGTCGATAAAAAAACGTAATCGTCACCACAAATATCAATGGTTGGACTCGCTCTTAATAATATCGGTTAATGCAGCCAACAAATCGTTTTTGAACGCTTTTTGTTGGGTTATACCTCGCTATTCCAAAGAGGTATCTTCTGTCGATGGCCCTATAGTGTGAGGTCTCTAGAATTGGAAAATTCGGTTAATTTGGAACGCATCCGTGCTGAGTATAATGTAAAGCACTGGAGCCAAGGTTTTTATGGAATTGATGATAACGGTGAGGTGTATGTTTCACCGAGCGAGACGGATCATCAAGTCCCACTAAGTAAGATCGTAAAACAGTTAGAGCAAAGAAATATTGGTTTACCTGCTCTTGTGCGTTTTCCTCAAATAGTGCATCAACGTGTGCACAATATCTGTAACGCATTTAACCAAGCGATCGACGAATATCAGTACGACAATCGTTACCTACTTGTTTATCCGATTAAAGTTAACCAACAAAAAGAAGTGGTTGATGAGATCTTAGCGAGCCAAGCTCAATTAGAGCAAAAGCAGCTAGGACTAGAGGCGGGCAGCAAACCTGAACTATTAGCGGTACTGGCGTTGGCTCAAAAAGCGAGCTCTGTGATCGTGTGTAACGGTTACAAAGACAGAGAATACATCCGCCTTGCACTGATTGGCGAAAAGCTAGGCCACAAAGTCTTTATCGTTCTAGAGAAGTTGTCTGAGCTTGATCTTGTTCTTTCTGAAGCGAAAGCACTTGGCGTAAAACCTCGTTTGGGTTTACGTATTCGTCTTGCTTCTCAAGGTGCAGGTAAATGGCAAGCAAGTGGTGGTGAGAAGTCGAAATTCGGTTTGTCTGCATCACAAGTGCTTACTGTTATCGAACGCTTGAAAGCCGAAGACCAGCTGGATGTACTTGAACTCGTGCACTTCCACCTAGGTTCACAAATGGCAAACATTCGTGACGTGCGAAATGGCGTGAGTGAAGCGGCTCGTTTCTACTGTGAACTGCGTGATATTGGCGCTCAACTGAAGTTCTTAGATGTTGGTGGTGGCTTGGCAGTCGATTACGACGGCACGCGTAGCCAATCTTCAAACTCAATGAATTACGGCTTGCTTGAGTACGCTCGTAACATCGTGATGACAGTAGGGGATATTTGTAAACTCTACAATCAGCCACAACCTGTGATTATTTCGGAGTCTGGTCGCTCACTGACTGCGCACCATGCTGTGTTGATCACCAACGTGATTGGTACTGAAAGCTACTCACCGGAAGATATGGCTGCGCCAGAAGCAGACGCACCACTGTTGCTAAACAACATGTGGAAGAACTTCTTGGAGTTAGATGCAGGTAATGATGACCGCGCGCTGATTGAGATCTACAACGACACGCAAAGTGATATCGCAGAAGCACACAACCAATTTGCGACAGGCATGCTGAACCTTCAGCACCGTGCTTGGGCAGAACAGATGTCTTTGCGTATTAACTATGAACTTAGCTCTCGTATGAGTACTAAGAACCGCTACCACCGTCCAATCTTGGATGAGTTGAGTGAGCGTTTGGCTGATAAGTTTTTCGTGAACTTCTCTTTGTTCCAATCGTTGCCAGATGCTTGGGGTATCGATCAGGTGTTCCCTGTATTGCCTCTAAGTGGTTTGGACAATGCGGACGAGCGACGCGCGGTAGTACTGGATATCACATGTGATTCTGACGGTACGATCGATCAGTATGTTGACGGCCAGGGCATTGAAACAACGTTGCCAGTTCCAGCATGGAACCCAGACGAACCTTACCTGATGGGCTTTTTCCTAGTAGGCGCATACCAAGAGATCTTGGGTGATATGCATAACCTATTTGGTGATACGCACAGTGTTGTGGTGAATGTTGATGAAAGTGGTCAAGCGAATATCGACTACATCAACGAAGGCGACACGGTTGAAGACATGATGCGTTATGTTCATATCGATATGGACCTAATTCGTCAGAACTACAAAGAATTGGTAACGGCGAAAGTACCAGCTCAAGAACAGCAAAGCGTACTTGAAGAGTTAGAGCAAGGCTTGATGGGTTACACCTATCTTGAGGATTTTTAATGAACGATCTATTTACGAAACCAGATTACTCGCTGTATTCCAATGCGATGACGTTTATGCGTCGTCCATTGGTGCAAAATCCAATCGACAACGATGCTGATGTGGTTGTCTTGGGTGCGCCGCTAGATTTGGCGACGTCCGGTCGTCCGGGTGCTCGTATGGGCCCTGATGCGATTCGTCGTGCTTCTGTGAACTTGGCGTGGGAAGGCAAAAAATTCCCGTGGGACTTCAATGTATTTGAACATACCTCGGTAATTGATGCTGGCGACCTTGTGTTTGACTGTGGTGATGCAGAAGACCTAACTCAGCGTTTAGAAGCGGCGGCTGATGCGATTTTAAATAGCGGTAAAACATTGCTTGGATTAGGTGGCGACCACTTCATTACACTGCCTCTACTACGAGCGTATGGTAAGAAGTACGGTGAGATGGCGTTGATCCACTTCGATGCTCATACTGACACGTACAACCAAGGCAGCCGCTACGATCACGGCACAATGTTCTACCATGCACCAAACGAAGGCCTTATCTCGCCAGAACACTCGGTGCAGATCGGCATTCGTACCGAGTATAAGCAAGAAGGTCACGGCTTCAACGTCATTAACGCGATGCAAGCGAACGACATGAGTGTGGACGATATCATTGCTCAAGTGAAAGGTATTGTTGGTGATAAGCCAGTTTACCTAACGTTTGATATCGATTGTCTGGATCCTGCTTTTGCTCCGGGTACAGGTACTCCGGTATGCGGCGGTTTGAATTCAGATAAAGTTCTGAAAATTATCCGTGGTTTGCAGGGCATCAACATGGTTGGTATGGACGTTGTAGAAGTTTCTCCAACGTATGACCAAAGCGAGATTACAGCACTGGCTGGTGCGACGATTGCTCTCGAGCTGCTTTACGTCTGGACTGCAAATCGCCTTGCTAAATAATAGTGTGTCATTGTTAACAGCGTAACGCTACATACTGATTTTAAAGGTTCATCGCGGATTAG
>NZ_JBFRKQ010000011.1:0-2945 GCF_041469505.1 Vibrio sp. 10N.286.49.E11 | reverse complement strand
ACCCTTTCGGGTTGTATGGTTAAGTGACTAAGCGTACACGGTGGATGCCTTGGCAGTCAGAGGCGATGAAAGGCGTAATAACTTGCGATAAGCCCAGATTAGGTAGTAATAACCTTTTGAGTCTGGGATTCCTGAATGGGGAAACCCACTTACATAAGTAAGTATCCTGTTGTGAATACATAGCAACAGGAGGCAAACCGGGGGAACTGAAACATCTAAGTACCCCGAGGAAGAGAAATCAACCGAGATTCCGAAAGTAGCGGCGAGCGAAATTGGATTAGCCCTTAAGCTTTTAATGATGCAGGTGAAGAGTCTGGAAAGTCTCGCAATAAAGGGTGATAGCCCCGTAACCGACACATCATAATCAGTGAAAACGAGTAGGGCGGGACACGTGATATCCTGTCTGAATATGGGGGGACCATCCTCCAAGGCTAAATACTACTGACTGACCGATAGTGAACCAGTACCGTGAGGGAAAGGCGAAAAGAACCCCTGTGAGGGGAGTGAAATAGAACCTGAAACCGTGTACGTACAAGCAGTAGGAGCACCTTCGTGGTGTGACTGCGTACCTTTTGTATAATGGGTCAGCGACTTAATTTTAGTAGCAAGGTTAACCGTTTAGGGGAGCCGTAGGGAAACCGAGTCTTAACTGGGCGTACAGTTGCTAGGATTAGACCCGAAACCAGGTGATCTAGCCATGGGCAGGTTGAAGGTTGAGTAACATCAACTGGAGGACCGAACCGACTAATGTTGAAAAATTAGCGGATGACTTGTGGCTAGGGGTGAAAGGCCAATCAAACCTGGAGATAGCTGGTTCTCCCCGAAAGCTATTTAGGTAGCGCCTCGGACGAATACTACTGGGGGTAGAGCACTGTTAAGGCTAGGGGGTCATCCCGACTTACCAACCCTTTGCAAACTCCGAATACCAGTAAGTACTATCCGGGAGACACACGGCGGGTGCTAACGTCCGTCGTGGAGAGGGAAACAACCCAGACCGCCAGCTAAGGTCCCAAAGTATAGCTAAGTGGGAAACGATGTGGGAAGGCTCAGACAGCCAGGATGTTGGCTTAGAAGCAGCCATCATTTAAAGAAAGCGTAATAGCTCACTGGTCGAGTCGGCCTGCGCGGAAGATGTAACGGGGCTAAGCTATACACCGAAGCTGCGGCTACGTACCTTAGGGTATGTGGGGTAGGGGAGCGTTCTGTAAGCCGTTGAAGGTGGTCTGTAAGGGCTGCTGGAGGTATCAGAAGTGCGAATGCTGACATGAGTAACGATAAAGGGAGTGAAAAACTCCCTCGCCGGAAGACCAAGGGTTCCTGTCCAACGTTAATCGGGGCAGGGTAAGTCGACTCCTAAGGCGAGGCCGAAAGGCGTAGTCGATGGGAAACGGGTTAATATTCCCGTACTTCTTACAATTGCGATGGGGGGACGGAGAAGGCTAGGTGGGCCTGGCGACGGTTGTCCAGGTTCAAGTACGTAGGCGGGTGGTTTAGGTAAATCCGGACCGCTACTAACGCTGAGATACGATGTCGAGCTACTACGGTAGTGAAGTCATTGATGCCATGCTTCCAGGAAAAGCCTCTAAGCTTCAGATTGTAAGGAATCGTACCCCAAACCGACACAGGTGGTCGGGTAGAGAATACCAAGGCGCTTGAGAGAACTCGGGTGAAGGAACTAGGCAAAATGGTACCGTAACTTCGGGAGAAGGTACGCTCTTATCAGTGAAGTCCCTTGCGGATGGAGCAGACGAGAGTCGCAGATACCAGGTGGCTGCAACTGTTTATTAAAAACACAGCACTGTGCAAAATCGTAAGATGACGTATACGGTGTGACGCCTGCCCGGTGCCGGAAGGTTAATTGATGGGGTTAGACTTCGGTCGAAGCTCTTGATCGAAGCCCCGGTAAACGGCGGCCGTAACTATAACGGTCCTAAGGTAGCGAAATTCCTTGTCGGGTAAGTTCCGACCTGCACGAATGGCGTAATGATGGCCACGCTGTCTCCACCCGAGACTCAGTGAAATTGAAATCGCTGTGAAGATGCAGTGTACCCGCGGCTAGACGGAAAGACCCCGTGAACCTTTACTACAGCTTGGCACTGAACATTGAACCTACATGTGTAGGATAGGTGGGAGACTTTGAAACCGCGTCGCTAGATGTGGTGGAGTCGTCCTTGAAATACCACCCTTGTAGTTTTGATGTTCTAACGTTGGCCCCTGAATCGGGGTTACGGACAGTGCCTGGTGGGTAGTTTGACTGGGGCGGTCTCCTCCCAAAGAGTAACGGAGGAGCACGAAGGTGGGCTAAACACGGTTGGACATCGTGTGGTTAGTGCAATGGCATAAGCCCGCTTGACTGCGAGAATGACAATTCGAGCAGGTGCGAAAGCAGGTCATAGTGATCCGGTGGTTCTGAATGGAAGGGCCATCGCTCAACGGATAAAAGGTACTCCGGGGATAACAGGCTGATACCGCCCAAGAGTTCATATCGACGGCGGTGTTTGGCACCTCGATGTCGGCTCATCACATCCTGGGGCTGAAGTCGGTCCCAAGGGTATGGCTGTTCGCCATTTAAAGTGGTACGCGAGCTGGGTTTAGAACGTCGTGAGACAGTTCGGTCCCTATCTGCCGTGGGCGTTGGAAAATTGAAAGGGGCTGCTCCTAGTACGAGAGGACCGGAGTGGACGAACCTCTGGTGTTCGGGTTGTCATGCCAATGGCATTGCCCGGTAGCTAAGTTCGGAATCGATAACCGCTGAAAGCATCTAAGCGGGAAGCGAGCCTTGAGATGAGTTTTCCCTGGCACTATAAGTGTCCTAAAGGGTTGTCGTAGACTACGACGTTGATAGGCAGGGTGTGTAAGTGCTGCGAGGCATTGAGCTAACCTGTACTAATTGCCCGTGAGGCTTAACCATACAACACCCAAGGGGTTTTGTGGACTCAAAGAAA
>NZ_JBFRKQ010000010.1:27848-105426 GCF_041469505.1 Vibrio sp. 10N.286.49.E11 | reverse complement strand
TGAACCACCACTTGTTGAAGTAGGTTCTCCTTCAAGGCCGCATACAGCGGGGCGAACTTCTCACTGACTTGGATAACCCACCTTGCCATGGTGGCTCGTGATAGCTCGATACCCGACTGGGTAAACAGCGATCATCAATCAATGCATTGGGTGCTAACTCTTGTCCTCCACCCGCTAAGCGACCATTACAAAAAGCACCCACAAGGATCTCGCCGGTAAAGCTGCCTTTGTCTATGGGCAACGTGCCACTGTAGGGCTTAAAGCCAAGTGCTTTCACCACACCTGTTAGTGTATACGCACCGCCACCGAGAAAATCTTTAAGCTCGACTGGCGTTTCAGCTGTGACTTCAGCACCAAAACCCGCCGCAGCGACATTCATAAAATAGCGGTCATTCGCACGCACGCTATCCACCGCAAACGCCTTGCCTTCCACCGCTAGTTCAAAAGCACCCGAAATATCGTTAGGTATTCCCGTTGCGGTAGCAAAATCATTCGCAGTGCCCATTGGGACAAGCGCCAGTTGTGGTCTTTCACTGGCACGGAACAGGTTGAGCGCGTTAACGGCTTCATTCACCGTTCCATCGCCACCGACAACAATCAGACGCTTAACACCATCGCATATTGCCTCGCTTACCAAACGAAACATGTCCGACGATTCCCAAGTCACTCTAACTTGCAGGTCAATATCATTGTCCCTCGCCGCAAAGATGGCTTGCCTTAATTCCGGGATATTGGCTTTCTTTCCGTTTAAAATCACGCGAATGCTGTCCATGGCTATGTCCTTGTATAGGCTAACTTGATAACTCTTTTGCTGCCGCTTTGATCTTAGCTCGTAACCACTTATGGCTTGGTTCATTAGTACGGCTTGGATGCCAAATCATACACATATCGAGGTCTTCCAACTCGAAGGGTAATGGTAGTGTTTTTACCGCGTACTTTTCAGCAAAACAACGCACTGATGAAATAGGCATTACTCCGATGTACTCAGAGCCTTCGATAACAGGAAGCATCTCTACAACGCCCGCTGCGCGATACACGATTCTACGTTTCTCAAGGTCACTATAGTGCTCAGAGCTTAATAAGCTTTTGCGCGCATGCCACCTAGAGACCACCACATGCTCGAGTGCTAAGAACTGTTCCATATCGATGGTATCGCCAACCGTAGGATGATCACTACTACACACCACGACCAGCTCTTCTGTAGAAATCACCTCGTACTTAAGCATGGTTCTTCCTTTAGGCGTCATATCAACAATCACGTCGTGTCTTTGCAGCCTTAAATCAGACTCATAGTCTTCGGTAAACAGAGGATGAACCTCTAACGCGATACCTGGTGCGACTTGGCTGATTAACCGCATGACTTTTGGCATCATTTCGTAGCTCGCCGCCGAGACGCAGGCAATGGAAAACACGCGGCCTGAGGTTTTAGGATCGAAGTCTCTTGATGCGGATAAGGTAGAAGTAAAGTTTTTAAGTGCAGCGGCCATTGCAGGATAGATATCAATAGCGAATGTGGTTGGCTCTACGCCTGATGTGGTGCGATGAAACAGTGGCTCATCATAGATATCTCTCAACCTTGCAAGTGCTTTACTCACTGCTGGTTGGCTTATATCCATGCGATTAGCAGCTCTAGATAAGTTCTGCTCTTCATAAATAGCGACAAATATAGGAATTAGATTGAGTTCGGTACTTTTCATACAGTTCCATATTAAAGAAGCAGGTTCCCTATAGTAGAGAACCTGCCGATTTTGTTCGATGCGAATGACTAAAGTTTGCTACTTAGTTCTATCTTTTAAGTCTGGCAAGGCTTTAGGGATTTTCAAGCGGTCGAAAATTGAACGAGAATTGCTTGAGTTGGATTTATCACTGGGTAATTTACGTAAGCTTTTCCATAAACGAGTAAATACGTTTTTGTCTTCACGCCCTTGTTGAAGCGCTTCACTATCTTCTAGCCAACGCTTTTGTCCATTCAGTTTACCAAGTTGTGCTTTATCCAGCTCTAGCTGAGAGGTTTCGTTTCGCAATTGACGGTAGATAAAGGTTCTTAATGCAGCCCAATTACCTTGCTTAAGCAAACGACGGAATACCAACCAACTTGGTGTTGGGCGGTTCGCATAATAACGTTTAACAGAAACAAAGCACGCCACACTGAACAACAGTGCCAGACCAACGCTAATAAACACTGACATGTAAGCCTTGATGAAAGATTGGACTGTGTGTTTAGCTTCAAACACATTCCCTTTTATCACCACGGTTTCAAGGCGTTGATTCTTGCTGTCCCACCACTGAAATGAAAACTCTGGCAACGTAAATTCACCGCCCTGCTGAATAACATAAACCGTCTCCTCAATTCGACTGGAACGGTAGTTACCACGATCTTGAGTATCATCTAAACGATTAGGTTGCGGGTAAGCTTGGTACTGCTGGGTCGATTCATTGTTCAACACATCCGGCAGTAATACAGACAAACTGTCTTTGGCCTTGATGGTTACCGTTCGAGTAATGGCATCGCCTACTTTTAAGTTTTCACTCGAGCGTTGCCATTGTTGCTCTGTATCTACTTCTGTTGCAGAAAACCAAGGCGATTCATTATCAAGTAAACCTGAAGGCAACGAAGCTTCAAACTTAATTGACTGCGTGTAAAGCGTGCCGCCAACGTTAGAACCATCAGGTGCAGAAACTTGGATGCGAACCGGCACGGTTGGAATGACAAACTCGCCAGAAGTCATCGGATAGAGCATCACTTCCCATCGTTGACGCGACCATGTAGTGCCATTGACCCGTTCCGTGTAATTAGTCGCGAGTTGGTTACGTTGCTTAGCGATCACGTTAGGGATTTCGATACTGCCGATTCGAGTCCCTCCTGTTAACCAGCGCGGCGTCGCCACCTCAATATTTAGAATTACCTGCTCATTAACGCTCACTTTAGTCGGCGTTATCTTATCGCCTGACTTTGGCTTTTCCCCTACCCAAGCGATAAGCTCAACGTCACCACTTTTTTGGAGATCGAAGATATCGGCAGCAGAAGCAACAAAAGGAGAAAACCAACTCAATATAAGAGTCATCGACAGTAACCACTTATGGGTTCTGAATCGCACTCTCTTTGATTGAATGGCTTCAAGAGCTAAATGATATCGACTCATTGGGTTTGCTCCTGTTTTGACGCTTGTTCGATGGAAGGTGCAGGGTCTCTTAATTGAATTTGGAACTTGGACTTTAAGAAGAACTTAGGGTCCGCTTCGACTCGTTTTAACCACTTATCGGCAAGCTCTTGGCTACCCAAAATTTCATTGGCATTAAGTGTTTCCTTCAACATAACTTCGGCTACCGTTTGTTCTTCTGCGCCGTCCCCCGTGCGTGGCTGGTCATCAGCTAATTCTATGGACTCCTCAAGCCCATCAGATACCGAAGAAGATGCTTGGCTTTCACTGGTGCGATTAACCTCTTCAACAATGCCGCTTAGAACCGCCAAATTGTTTTCTATATCGGCTTTCAGTTCTGGTGACAGATCGGGCTTTTCACTCAGTGATTTGAGTAGATCGCGAGCAGCAAGGTACTCTCGCTGTCGAGCTAAAGCACTGGCTGCGCTATACAAACCATAATCGGTCTTGGTTTGCAAAAAGGCACTGTGAGCTAACTTAAAATCACGAGCATAGTAATAAGCTGCGCCCTTTCTCATGGGATCCTTAAAGTGCTTTGCCGCTTCAAGGTATTCTTTCTGATTCAACAGGCGTTGACCTTGTTGGTCAGGCGTTAACCATAAGTCCCACCACCATTGAGCTGTTTTGTCCCAAGTAGTAACCGACTCCACCACAACGGGTTTCTCAGCGGTTAAGTTGACTGTTTTCGCCAAAGTGTCTGGTGAATACATGCTGCTTGTGATCATCAAACCAACGACACACCACTGCACCAACCACCCTTTTCTGAACCATAGCAACATAATGAAAGCCATTGGAATAAGCAGTCCATAGCCCATGTCTTTCCAAGGCATTGAAGATTCGCCGTTGAGCTGCATGTTTCTTTCAACCGCTCTGTTCAGTTGTTGGATATCCGAATCATCAACGGTCACTTCAATCACTCGTCCACCCGTCTTACTCGCTAAGTTACGCAGTGAATCTAGGTCGACAGGGTTATCGCTCACCACATTACTGTTTCCTGCGGCGAGAATGAGCAACTGATACGGATTGTCGTTAAAGAAACTCTCGTACGCCCTAATGGTGCTTGGGTTTACACCATCTGATACCAACAGTACAGAAGAGCCTAACTCACCAGACAGTTGCTGATTAATCAGTGGCAGTGCTTCCTCTGCTGACTTACCTGAAACAGGCATGATATCGGGTGTGATAGCCGCTAGAAACGGTTCAAACACCTTGCTGTCTTGCGTGACGGGCATCGCCACGTGTGCGCTGCCTGCATAAACCACTAAGCCCGTATTACCGCCTTTGCGAGCTGCCAATAAGTCTCTAATTTTCTGCTTAGATCGTTCCAAGCGACTTGGAGGCAAATCTTTAGCAAGCATAGATTCACTATTATCAAGCACAACCAACATCGACGCTTTGTCTTCACCAAAAGGCGATGCTTCACGTTGCCATGTTGGGCCAGAACAGATAATGATGGCGATAGTCACAATTACCACCAATAGCTTCAACGGCAGTTGCTTGCGCCAGCCTGTTTCGCCAATCGTCAATGCATCACGTAAATGTGCAGGTAAAATGTCTTTCCACGTTGGTTTGGTCTCTTCTCTCCAACGAACCCATAACAGGAAGAACATCGGAATAAAGGCCAACAACCACAAAGGTCGGATAAAATGAAACTGGGTAAAGAACTGTTGTATCGTGAGAGAATCAGGCATCACTCTCTCCTTTCAAATTCTTAGCCGAAGAAGCGAGCAGCGATCTTCGGCGTATCGTTGCTAAGCTGAATGCGGTCAAATACATCACTACAACAATCGCCATCAAATAGTGGTGCAGCCCCTGTTTAGGGCGATAAGTGGTACTTTCATATAACTGAGGTTCAAGCTCACCAATCTGAGCATAGGCTTTGGTCAGTTCGTCGCGGTTAAGTGCTTCAAAGGCTTCGCCACCTGACTCTTGAGCGACACGCTTGATGGTTTCCATATCCAGAGCAACCTCTCCAACGGTTTGCGGATCGCCCATCGCAATAACGTGAATTCGAACGCCTTTAGCCTTGGCGACTTTTGCGGCATCGATAGGCTCAACAAAACTTCCTGTATCATTACCGTCTGTTAATACGATCACGACTTTCTCTTTTTCGTTGGTGTCGACGTTTGAATCTTGAACGGCAGCACTTTGCTTTTCACTTTGTTCAAACACCTTGATCGCCAAGCCAATTGCATCGCCCAAGTGCGTACTTTGCCCTGCCATCGCGACATCGGTTTGATTAAGCAGTTCAAGCCATACATCTTGGTCCGCGGTAAATGGCGTTTGTACAAACGCTGCATCACCAAACAAGATCAAACCGAGTCGGTCACCTTTTCTGGTTTTCGCAAAATCAGCCAGCACCTCTTTGGTCGCATCTAAACGAGAGATTTTATCGCCTTGTTTAGAGGTGAAGTCTTGTTCTGCCATTGAACCTGACAAATCGACCACCACCATCACATCCCGACCCAATTGTTCGCGAATTTGTGGCTCACCAAGAATGGTTGGTTTCGCTAACGCACACACGACCAATACCCAAGTAATAATGAGCGTGGTTCGTTGCCACCAGCTTGGAGTTAACTGGCTTGCACCTTCTGACGGTGCTTCCCCAATCGCTTCAACCAATTCTCGAAAAAATGGCACCTTAATCGCCATTTGCTTAGTTCGATAAGCTGGCACCGCAAAGTAGACCAACAACGGTAAAGGCAGCGCAATAAACCACAGCGGATGCGCAAATTCAAAGCTGGCAGATAAAACATCAAACATTGTCTTGCCCCTCAGCCGTTACCTGTACATTCGGTTTCGCTTGTATATCTGGTTTATGAAATTTTAGCCACATCATCGCGGTTTGAATTACCTCTAAACGCTGTTCAAAGCTCAAACGCACATTAGGGTCAATTAGGCTTTGCATCCATAATTCCGAAACTTCATCGGCAAAGAACGCATTGCTGTTTTCACTCGTGTTGGCGCTAACAGGCAGATAAGCGTTCAAACGGTTCACATAAGCTTGGCCAAACAACTTGGCATTACTGCTGTCTAGGTAACGAAGCACCACTTTGAGGACTTTAAAGGTTCGTTCGGTTGAGTTCTTGTCTCTTGCATCCAGTACCATGAGTTCTTGAAGCGCTTCTTTGCGATAACGCTTATTCCACCACCTTAACGCCAAGCGATAAGCCAGATAGATAGCGACCAATAACAGAATAACGCCAAGGATCTTCCAGCCGATCGTTTGAGGAGCCCAGCTCACACTGTCAGGAATGGCGACATCATGTAGGTCGCGAAGGATATAAGTACTTGGAGGCGTATGTTCAACAGCCATTTAGCGCCCTCCCACTAGTTTCTGCAGCTGTGATATGTGATTGCCCGACGTGTCTAATTCTATATAAGGGAGGTTTTTCATCGCCATCAATTTAGCAAGGGACAGTTTCTGAAGTGCCGCTTTTTGGGCAAGGCTTTTACTTGCGAGGTTAACCTTAGATTGGCTATCCAGATTAAGTTGAAAGCGACCATCACCCACCACCCAGTTTGCGCTTGCCAGATCTTGAGGCAATGATTGTTCTAATGGATCGGTGACCATAATGGCTAAGATGTCGTTGTGTTGTTGCAGTTGCTTTAGTCGGTCAAGATGTTGCTCTTGGCAATCTCGCCAATCACTAATAAAGATTAAGGTCGATTGCTTTAATCTCATTCGTTTTATCAGTTCAATCCACTGGCTAAATCCAACACCTTCGCTATCGCTCACACTGACACCTAAGCTTTGATTAGCCTTGGTAAGATGTTTTAGCTGAGCCAACAAATCAGATTGAGAACGTTGAGCTTTGGTATGAAACAGTTTTTGGTGCGAGGCCAAAACGAAGCCGACACGATCACCATCTTTCAGCACTCGCCATCCACACAATGCCGCCACTTCGGCAGCCACAACAGATTTCATGGTGTTTTGAGACGCAAAGAACATCGAACTGCGCTGATCGACACAGATCATCACATTACGGTCTTTCTCTTCGGTATAGCTACGAACATGAGGCTTACCCGTTCGCATCGTAACTTTCCAATCGAGATTACGGATATCATCACCCAATTGGTAATGACGTAATTCTTCGAAGTTCAAACCACGACCACGGAACAAAGAGTTATGTCTGCCCGAAAGTACGCTGCCCGCTTTTAAATGAGGTAACAGTGAAAACGACTCAGCTTGAGCCTGAATTCGCACTAACCTTGAATAATCACAATACAGTCGTGGATCAAGGCCTTGCGATTTGGGAGCTTGTGTTGGCTTCGCCATGACGCCCCCTAATTATCCGATCTCAACATTATCAAGCAGTTCTTCAACCACTCTTTGATGGTCAACGCCATCGGCCAATGCATCATAAGAAAGTGAGAATCTGTGGCCTAATACGGTAGGTAGCATCGCTCGCACATCATCTAACGTGACATGGTCACGCCCTTGTAACCACGCATAAGCGCGTGCACATTTATCCAACGCAATGGAAGCACGCGGGCTTGAGCCAATCTCAATCCATTTAGACAAGTTTGATTCTGGGTAACGCTCTGGCTTACGAGTTGCCATGACCAAGGCCACAATGTAGTTCTCAACTAAATCGGAAACGGCAATGTCTGGAAGTTGTCGGCGTGCCTCAAGTACCAACTCAGGTTCAATATGTTGTGGAGTGACTAATTCTGAACTGGTTTCGCTACCCAACTCCTCACTGCGCACCAGTCGAATGATGTCACGTTCCGCTTCGTCTTCTGGGTAGTCGACCGTCACTTTCATAATGAAACGGTCCATTTGCGCCTCAGGTAGCGGATAAGTACCTTCTTGTTCAACTGGGTTTTGAGTGGCCAATACCATGAACAAGTCAGGAAGGATGTGAGTTTGGCCGCCCACGGTTATCGTGCCTTCCGCCATAGCTTCAAGCAGAGCCGCTTGTACCTTTGCAGGCGCACGGTTCACTTCATCGGCTAAAACAATGCTGTTGAAAATAGGACCCGGTTGGAAATGCAGTTGCGGCTTGCCATCAAGCTCTTGATACACCTCCGTACCCGTCACATCTGACGGCAGCAGGTCAGGAGTAAACTGAATTCGACCAAAACTGGTGTTCAGTAGATTCGCCAGCGATTTTACTGAGCGAGTTTTCGCAGTACCGGGAAGCCCCTCAAGAAGCACATGTCCATTAGTCAATAACCCTATCACCAGAGCCCGAACGACGTGGCTCTGACCGATAACACTTTTCTCTGTTTGTTCAATCAGTTGGTTTATTGCTTGTTGCGCATGGTTCATAGGTCTTCCCTTAATTCAATCTGGCTGCGTACATCCTACTCACAAGCCCCATAACTATTAGTTATACACATGATAAGCAGTTATAAACGCGATAATTGGTTACAAGCGGAATAAGCAGCAAGCTCGATAGCCAAGCTCACCTCATCGCTTTATTTAAACCTAGCTTTCAATTGGTTAATGGCTTCCGGCGGTGCCACTTTGCTCAATGATGAAATACATTGCTCAAACGCCTTTGGTACGCCCGGTATATGACTGTTTCGCGCCAACACTTCACACTGGGCATACAGGTGCTGTGGGTTGCGGCTAAATTGGTAAGCCTTATGCAGTGATTGACTTGCCGCAAGCACATCCGATTTTTCCAAAGCCAATCCGTACACATACCAATATTGAGGGTCGGTTTGCGCAGTTTCAGCGGCTTGTTTAAGGTAGTCCGTTGCTTGTTCGTAATCTTTCACACGAAGCAGAGACAATCCTGTGCTGTATGGCAAAACACTCGATTTAGGCTGAGCTTCAATACCTTGCTTCAAGGTCGACAACGCTTTTGCCTCGTTACCTTGCGCTCGATACAAATCCGCTAAATTGGCGTAGCTGTTTTCGAAATAAGGCTCAATCTCGATAGCGCCTAGATAAAACTCAATCGCTTTGTCGTGCTGGCCTAAATCTCGGTAAACGTTGCCTAGGTTAGTACGTCCAAATCCTCTGTCGGCATTAAATTGCTGTATTTCAATGTACTCTTCTAATGCAGGCTTGATTTGGTCTTTCTGCAGAGGGTTCATTTCTCCCCAATAACGCACTAATGCGCCTGCGGTTTCTGAACGAATCGACAATACAGGGTCTTTCAGTAGCGGCTCTAGAATTTGCCAACGGTCAGTGAATGGGAAACCAGACGAGCCTTGTACAACACCCAAACGGATCATTTCATCATCATGTTTCACCGCTCTTGCCAGCGAAATAAGCGTATTCTTACCCGTATTACCGCCCAAACGTTCTAAGCTCGATGCACGAATGATATTGCTTAAGCTAGAGTCCTGAGCCGAGTATGCCAACGCATCCTCTGCACCTCTGTGCCCTATCGAGTCAGCATAAAAGGCAACGGCAAAGTGCTGCTGATTACGATACTTAGAATCTGGGAACCACTCACCGATTTGCTTATCTGCCCACTGGTCGGTTTGATCTGCATGACAGCTAGTGCACACGTTCGGCGTTTTAATGTGTTGGCTAATATCAGGACGTGGGATATGCCAACTGTGGTCACGCCTTGGGTCGACCTCCATGTAAGTCGTCTCTGGCATGTGACAAGTCGTGCATTGTGAAGCTTCAGTATTCGCTTCGTGGAATGTGTGCTTTTCAGGCGTGTATTCTGATGCAATATGACATTGGCTACACACGGCTTCTTCCGCAATTTTTAGTTCAGCGGTATGAGGATCGTGGCAGTTAGTACATGTGACGCCTTTTTCAGCCATCACGGATTGAAGGAAAGATCCGTAAACGTAATCTTCATCGTAGATTTGACCATCGTTGTGGTAAAGCTCTGGGGTAATCAAGCTCAAGCGATACTTATCAAAGAAAGACCCGTTAACGTGATCACCCGTTTCATTTAACTGAGTACGACGGCTGTGGCATTGAGCACAGGTTTGAACTTGATTGGTATGGATGATGTCTTTTGGTTGCAGGGTTGAATTACCCTCTTGATAGATCCACTCTTTGACCGACTTCGACAAGTCGCGGTCAAAACCATAATGCGCCGAGACTGGAGCATCCTTTCCACCGTTAGCTTTGGCTTTCTGTTTATTTGCTAACAAGGCCTGTTCAACGTGCACGCTTGCAGGGCCATGACACGCTTCACAACCGACATTGATCTCCGACCAAGTAGTATTATAAGTGTTGCTCGCGCTGTCGTAGTTTTTCTCTAGGTTCGTTGAATGGCAATCAGCACACATGAAGTTCCAGTTTTGACCGCTATTGGTCCAGTAGAATTCATCGGTGTTGGTGGTATCAGGATAGAGGTGAAACCAGCGTTGACCGCCTTCGCCCTCAGTGCGAGAATCCCAAGCGAAAGGAATCAACTGTACACGGCCGTCTTCAAATTCAACCATGTATTGTTGTAGTGGTTCAAAGGCAAAGGTATAGCTGATTTTGTAATCTTTAAAGTGGCCGTCTTGCCCTTCAATATTGACCCAGAACTCTTCGCCCTTGCGGAAAAATCGGTTGGGTTTACCGTCATGAGTGAATGTTTGATCGTTGAAATCGCCTAATACAGATTCGTCTGTAGCGTGCTTCATCGCCATATCATGATGAGAGCCCTCCCACGCTGCGACTTCTTCACTATGACAATCAACACATGCTTCCGAACCGACATAGCTGGCCTTTGAAATATCAGAGTTGATATTAGGGTCTTGCTCGTTGGCATAGGCGTTCAGACTGAACAGCGACAACATCAGTGAAGACAAGATTGCGGATAATACTGCGACTCGCTGGTGTTTCAATCCGTTTACCAGTGAGCACAACCATGCAGACATAACATTCCTTGTTTTTATACATCCTTATGCTTAATAAGGTAGACGTAAAAACAACGAATTTACAATTATTTAGTGGCAATGAGCTCGATAGTTGTGACTCATATTCACGACCGGGATTTACTCATCGGTATGCGCATAAAAAAAGAGCTCCTAAGAGCTCTTCAATCTGTTCAGTTTCACTCAAACAATCACTTACTTGTTATGAGATTCCTGAAGTTTTTCCATTACCTGATCCAAGCTAAAGCTCGCGGCTTTTTGGCGTGGCGGGTATTCAGCAAAGGTTTCTAGGAACTTGCCGACATACGCCTGTGCTGGAACGAACATATAAGCATGGTCTAACAACCAATCGTAGTATGTATTCGATGTAATGTCTGCGTTTTCGTATGGGTCCATACGCAGGTTAAACAGCTTAGGAAGACGTAACGTCACGAACGGTTCAGCCCAAATTTGCATGGTACCCGTCGCACGCTGCTCCATGAACACCGCTTTCCATTGGTTGTAACGAAGCGCCGCTAAATCACCATCATCGGTAAAGTAGAAGATCTCCGAACGACGGCCTTTCTCTTCTTCACCCGTTAGGTAAGGAAGGAAGTTGTAACCATCTAAGTGAACCTTAAACGTTTTATCACCGGCAGTATGACCTTTGAGTAGTTTCTCTTTGATTTGGTCATCACCAGCGGCGGCAACGAAGGTTGGCATCCAGTCCATATGGTGCATAATTTCGTTAGATACGGTTCCTGGTTCAATCTTACCAGGCCAACGAACCATTGCTGGTACACGGTATGCGCCTTCCCAGTTGGTGTTTTTCTCACCACGGAACGGGGTTGTACCCGCATCAGGCCAAGAGTTCATGTGAGGGCCGTTATCCGTTGAGTAGAAAACAATCGTGTTGTCTTTGATACCCAACTCATCCACTTGCTTCAATAGTTGCCCAACGTGTCGATCGTGCTCAACCATACCATCAGCGTAGTTACCGACACCAGTTACGCCTTTACTGTCGGCTTTCACGTGCGTTCTAAAGTGCATACGTGTCGCGTTCCACCACACGAAGAATGGTTTGTCCGCTTTCACTGCGCGATCCATAAAATCAAGTGCCGCGTCTAGTGTTTCTTCATCAACCGTTTCCATACGCTTACGCGTCAGTGGACCGGTATCTTCAATCTTGCCATCAGCGAATGACTTAATGACACCACGAGGGCCAAATTTCTTACGAAACTCAGGATCGGTTGGGTAATCTTCATTCTCTGGTTCTTCTTCAGCATTTAGGTGGTAAAGGTTGCCAAAAAATTCGTCAAACCCGTGTGCTGTTGGAAGGAATTCATCTTTATCGCCAAGGTGGTTTTTACCAAATTGACCTGTCATGTAACCCATAGGTTTCAGCATTTCTGCGATTGTCGCGTCTTCTGCTTGTAAGCCAATGTCTGCGCCCGGCAAACCTACTTTACTCAAACCCGTTCGTAATACACTTTGTCCCGTGATAAAGGTAGAGCGACCCGCAGTACAAGATTGCTCTGCGTAATAGTCCGTAAACATCATCCCTTCTTTCGCGATGCTATCAATATTCGGGGTTTTGTAACCCATGAGACCGAAGGTGTATGCACTCACATTGGATTGACCAATATCGTCCCCCCAAATAACCAATATATTTGGCTTTTCAGCCGCAAAAGTGGCGCTGGACGCGGCCATCATCGCTGTACCCAAAATCGCTAATCGACGTTTAGCGCCATATTTCGCTGTCATAGAAACCTCTTCGTAAGTTATTTGCATCCTGCCCTACAACGTATAGTCCATTTTTTACACATGCGCGAGATTCCCTAAGCTATTAATCTTTTTGTCATTTTTATTGAGATACGGATACAGAAATCATCGATAAGGTTTACGCCAACAAACATGATAAGGATCACACATACAAACTAAGGCTTTATTCTACGTACCCACTAGAGCTGATATTAATCAATAGGTTACCTAAGCATCATAACGATTGGTTATAAGCACTATAAAAGGACGTAACGGAATTTTGAGAATAACATTTGCTCATCGATGCGTTGTTCTAACGCATTAATCTTAAAAGTGAATCGGAGTCCTTATGGGTACTAAAATTAATAAACTAGCATTAGGTGTTGGCTTATTAGCAGCTTCTTCAGCGGCAACAGCAGCAGAAAAACCAAACATTCTTGCTATCTGGGGTGATGACATTGGTGTATTCAACATCAGTGCATACAACAACGGTATGATGGGTTACGAAACACCTAACATCGACCGTATTGCTAACGAAGGCGCACTATTTACTGACCACTACGGTCAACAATCGTGTACTGCTGGTCGTGCTGCATTCCTAACAGGTCAAGAACCTTTCCGTACTGGTCTATTGACTATCGGCATGCCAGGTTCGGACCACGGTATCCCTGATTGGGCTCCAACGATCGCAGACCTTCTTAAAGAACAAGGCTACATGACAGCTCAGTTCGGTAAGAACCACATGGGTGACCAAGACAAACACCTTCCAACGAACCACGGTTTTGACCAGTTCTTCGGTAACCTGTACCACCTAAACGCCGAAGAAGAGCCAGAAACATATTACTACCCTAAAGACCCAGAGTTCCGTAAGAACTACGGCCCTCGTGGTGTAATCAAGTCTACTGCTGACGGTAAGATTGAAGATACTGGCCCAATGACGCGTAAGCGTATGGAGCATGCGGATGAAGAGTTCCTAGAAGAATCTCTAGCATTCATGGAAAAAGCGGTAAAAGCTGACAAACCATTCTTCATCTGGCACAACACCACTCGTATGCACGTGTGGACTCGCCTACAAGAGAAATACCAAGGTAAGTCAGGTATCAGTATTTATGCTGATGGTATGTTAGAGCATGATGACCATGTTGGTGTGCTTCTAGACAAGCTGGATGAACTAAAAATCGCTGACAACACTATCGTAATTTACTCTACCGATAACGGTGCTGAAACGGTTTCTTGGCCTGATGGCGGCGCAACTTACTTCCACGGTGAGAAAGGTACAACTTACGAAGGTGGTATGCGTGTGCCTCAGCTAGTTCGCTGGCCTGGGACTATCAAACCTGGAACTAAAATCAACGATATCATGGGCCACCAAGACTGGATTCCTACTCTACTAGCAGCCGCTGGTGATGATAAAGTGGTTGAGAAGCTAGCATCTGACAAAGGTGCAACTTACAACGGTAAAAACTGGCGCGTACACCTAGATGGTTACAACTTCCTGCCTTACTTCCAAGGTAAAGAAGAGAAAGGCCCTCGTGACAGCATGCTTTACTTCTCTGCTAACGCTGAGCTAAACGCAGTACGTTGGAATGACTTCAAGATTTCGTTTGCTGTGATGGATGGTAACATTGTGGATGCAGTTCGTTTCCAACCAAACTGGCCTCAAGTTGTTCACCTACGTGCTGACCCATTCGAGAAAGCACCGCACGAGTCTGGTATGTACCTACGCTGGATGGCAGACAACATGTGGTTATTCGTTCCAGTAGGAAATCAGGTTCAAGAGTTTATGACGACGCTACCAGATTACCCTATGCAGAATAGCCAAGTACTGAACCCAGGTAACTTCAACCAGAATGCTTACATGCTTCAAGGTAAACTTAAGCAACTAGAAGCGGCAGCAGCGCAAGCTAAATAAGCCTATCTAGGCGATGCAAACTGTATAGATGTGTATTTAACTAAGATTTATAGTAAGTACATAATCGAGTACGAAAGCCGTGATAACTCACTTGAGTTACCACGGCTTTCTTCGTTTAACGCCATTCGGCTTGATTTCATTTGAAAGAGCTTCATTCAATTCTGACTAGACCTCCCTATCAATCCCCGCTAGATAACCGCCTAAGCGATTTAATTTCCTACCACTTGTCTTGCAACATCACATATGCGCAACTAGCTTTATAAATAACACCTATCATTGGAAAGTAAAATGAAGGTGATATCAGAAGGATTCTGAGTTGCCATAATTGTCAAACTAGATGGACTAATGTTATGAAAACGCCATATTTAGCAAGAATAAGCATCACTGTCATTGTCGTTTCAGTCGCTTTGCTAGTTTATGACGCGGCCTCTTCAAAAATGCACACCTCGTTCGAACACAAAAAAAATCACGCCCATGAAAGCAATCATGATGACTCTCACTCTTCAGGGCACTCCGCCCATTCCGAAGAAAAGCACGCACATAAAACCGTCGCTTCAAGCCAACCCATATCTCCGATTCCAAACTCTCCCGAGATAAATCATGAGCTGGCCAAAATTGGTTGGGTGCTATTTAAAGACCCGAACCTTTCTTCTAACCGCAGTGTGAGCTGTGAAAGTTGTCATAGCCTGCAAACCAACGGCGCAGAGGTAATTCCAGTTTCGATTGGCGTAAACGGCGCAGGGATGAGAAATTCACTCACCGTTTTTAACGCAGTCTTTAACTATCGGTTCTTCTGGGATGGTCGAGTAAACAACCTCGGCGATCAAATTGATGGCCCAGTGCACAACGTCGATGAAATGGATTCAAACTGGCAACATATTACGGATTATGTGTCTCAATCGAAAACTTACATCGACTTATTCCAAGAACAATCAACGCCCATTGACGAAGCTTCAATTAAGGCTGCTCTTATTGAATTTATGCAGGGTTTGACCACACCCAATGCCCCTTTCGACCTGTATTTACAAGGTGACAGCGCAGCACTTTCTGAAACCGCCAAACGAGGTTGGGAAACTTTTCAAGAAGAAGGCTGTATTCGTTGCCACCAAGGTACCAACATTGGTGGAGGCATGGTGATGCGATTTGGTTACTTTGGGTTATCGAAAACAGGAGCCGAGCGAAGTGAAGACCAAGGTCGTTTTATGTTTACCGCTAAACCACAAGATAAGGATTTATTTCGTGTTGCGAGCTTAAGAAACGTGGCGATCACTGCACCCTATTTTCATGACGGGCAAACAGCCACACTCGAAGAAGCGATCAAAATAATGGGTGAAAGCCAACTCGGTAAAACGTTTGAAAAACAGACCATAAACGATATTAAAGTCTTCCTCGAATCCCTAACCGGTAACCGTCCTCAAATGTTAATGGAGTTTGAAAATGAATAAGATCAGACTCATATTTCTACTGTTTGTATCGCTTTTCATCGGCTTAATTAGCTTTATTATGCTGACCTACTCCGAGCATGAAAAGGTCACCGAATATGGAGTGCCTATTCGGCAGTTAGGCCATGAAGTATTAGAAATGCGTGATCATATCACCAATGCAGCGCTTGCGGGTATTTCCAACCCTTATCAAATGTCTGCAGATTTGGTTGCTTTAGAAAGAGAGTTGCAACTACTCAGAGAAAGTTATCAAAGCGAGAATATTCACTCTACGTTCTTTAAACACTTACCGACAGCGCAATTATTGGATCGCTTTTACGATGCTTCAATGTCGAACTTAGATACGCTAGACAACCTAGTAGGACTTAGTGTGGCTCGTCAGTTTATTTTGCAATCTTTGACTCTACAACTCACAGAGAGCAACTCAACTGATGCTGAGATAAACAACGCAAATATCGACATTCAAAGCGCGCTTCTTGCGAGTGTGTTGGTTGGGGGAATCGAAATTAACCATTCAGGTGTTAACTCCGAGCTGGCGAACCTTTATAAAACGTTTACCGAACTCAACCAACAACAAAGTCAGCTGTTATCTCAAGTACTTTCAGCACACAGCATGGAGTATATTGAACATATTGAGCATGAGTTTACCTATCTGCAAGACCAACTTAAAAGTATCATCGTTAAGCTTATTATCGTTTTGGCGTTGCTGACTTTAGCGTTCTCATTCACCATGTTTATTTTTCGAGTCTTCGAACTCAAAAGAAACAACCTCTCCTATCAAGAAGCCGCAGACAAAGCAGAAAAAGCCAGCGAAGCAAAATCTCTCTTTCTCGCTACCATGAGCCACGAGTTACGCACCCCAATGAATGGCGTATTAGGCATCGCTCAGATAATCAAGGAGGATTCACACAGCGAGAATACTCGTAAACACGCCCAAATCATCATTGACTCTGGTCAGCATCTCGTCACCATATTGAATGACATTCTTGATTTTTCTAAGGTGGAGCAAGGCAAGATGGAGTTGGAATACAGCCCGTTCTCTGTCACCGACGTCGTGACACACCTTGATAAAACATTGACACCTCTTGCAGAAGACAAAGGCCTCGCTTTTATCATTAAAGATAACATTCCTACCAATATTCAGTTGATTGGTGACTCTGCACGTACACGTCAGATCTTATTTAACTTAGCAGGCAACGCAGTCAAGTTTACTGAGTCAGGAAAGGTTGAAGTGGAATTCTTGATTGCACCGACTACCCCACCAAGGGTGAATATTTTAGTGACGGATACGGGTATTGGTATAGCAGAAGACAAGATCGACCATATATTTACCGCCTTTGAACAAGCTGAGCTTTCAACAACCCGTAAGTTTGGTGGCACAGGGTTAGGGCTTTCCATTGTTCAGCAGTTAGTCGAACTGATGGGCGGAACAATTAAGGTTTCCAGCCAGCTTGGTTTGGGCACTCAATTTAAGATCTCTTTGCCGTTAGAAATGCATGAGCTTGAAGAACAAGTCATCGACCAAACGCCAACCAAAACCAATGAGACTCTCGATGACTTCTCAGTATTGTTAGTCGAAGATAACAAGATCAACGCAATGGTGATTAGGAAGTTCTGTGAGTCGATAAACTTAACGGTTGAGAATGCCTACGACGGTTTACAGGCCTTAGATAAGTTGGCGTCAAACCAATATGACCTGATCATAATGGACAACCATATGCCCAACATGAGCGGTATTGAAGCGATTCAAAAAATCCGTGGCGAACTCAAGCTGACTACGGTTGTTTTTGCATGTACCGCCGATGTATTCAAAGAGGCCCACGATGAATTCATCGAATCAGGCGCAGACTTTGTACTCACCAAACCGTTACAGAAAAACAGCTTACAAAACGCCATCAACGAGTTTCACCAACAGTTTGAGGTCAACCGCCATCACTCCGTTAACACACACAATCTTCCAAACAAGGAAAAAAGTAACATCACGATGTTAACGCGTCACCCTAAGAACAAATTGCCACTCACAGAGGAAGAACTGTCGCGTAGCCAATTTTTAACTAACGATGAGCTTAAAACAGACGAGAAACTCAAATGCTTAACTTCTCTCGTTGATGAGCTAGAAAACGAAATCGATGAGTTGATAGAGCTATTTTCGGATGCCAAGCAAGATGATCTATCCAGAACATTAAAGGCGGTTAAAGCGATTGCATCAAGGTATGAAATGAGTGAAGTATTCGAGCTCGCAACCGAAGCTGAGAAGGTAACGGAGAAGCACATCATGCCCGAGGCTGAATTACTTCAGCAACTCATCAATCGCTTGATAGTCAACAGCCATCAAGCAACACGATTAATACACAAACTCCATCAGCAACGAAAAACGGGGTAAAAGAAGGTGTCATATGATATGGAATGTAAATTTACCTAGCACTGGCCACATTTATTCTTAGCACTCGGTGCCACAATCATTTTTGTGGTCGACTGTCATGTTCCTTTGGGCATTGCCATGGCCGTGCCCTACATAACGATAGTCTTGCTCGCAGCCACAACGAAAGATCCACTATCAGCCGTGATGTGGGCTATTGGCTGCACCTTACTTACCTTATTGGGTTACTACTTATCTGGTAGCGGCAGCGAAACCTGGTTTGTCGCCTTCAACCGAGTCATTACCATCTATACCATTTGGGTGGCGGCAATTATTCCTATTTATATCTCTTTACCTTCTCCTCAAGCCTCACTGGACGTCGATGATGACGTGACAGAGGAAAGTTCAAGATCACGCCCTCACTCGCACAGAAACCATACAATCGACACGTTCAAAAACTAGGCTTTGGTTAAGTTTCGGTGAATTTTTCCAAATCGAGACAAGGCAACTTGAAATACTTCTTTATGCATGCGAGTGTAGAACTACTCACCTAAATAACTGTATGACTATGAAAACATTACAATCCATTGCGCTGCTTTCGACAATTATCGCAGCACCACAAGTGTTAGCTGACGTAACAATTGAAGTTCCTTCTAGCGCAGATGCTTTAGTCGAAGTCTTAGCTGTTAATGAGGCTAAACCTGATCTCGACGGTGGTTTCTTCTCTTCGAGCAAAACGATCACCGTTCCAGATGGCGTAAACCAAATCGTTTTCAAATATCAACTGGCTTTCAGCCAAGGTAACGACCGAGAGTTTGTCGATAGCGATACCATTATTGCTACTTTTGATGCGACAGACACAGCATTGACGTTTGACATGCCTAAGTTCCGTAACACCAACGAAGCGAAAAAAGGCCTTCAAAACTTAGATTGGAAACTGGTTGATGAAAACCAAAATGCAATCAGTGTTAAGCAAGACAAACTTATCAAAGATGGCATGCAGATTGGTCGTAAGTACCCGCAAGAAGCGAAGGAGTACAACCAGAAAGGCGGCATCGCTGCACTTACAGTAGGTTCTAGCGCGGGCGTAGCAGCTGCTGTCGCACAACCGGTAACGCTTCCAACAAAGATTGACGGAAATGCAGCAAATACAGCTGAAGAGATGCTCTATTTCTGGTACGAAAAAGCGGATGCTGAAACCAAGCAGAAATTCAAAGACTACGTGAACAAGTAGCTCAATGAGCTTAATTTAAAAATGAAAGAAGCTGGCAAACTGCCAGCTTCTTTTTTGTCTTCATCTAGATGATTTAGGCTTATAGAGATTAAGCAGACTCAGTCGATAACACTTTACCATCCACTTTAGTTGGCCATCCTAGCGCTTTATACTCAGCTGCTAGTAAATGGGCACAGCGGCTAGAAATTCTGGTCAAAATCAGCTTTAGCTAAGTAACCTTGAACAAGCTCTCGATATTGCTGCTTCAATGGCGCTTCAATAAAGCTCGCGTCTATCGCATTCAAACTAAACAGCGCTAACTCCTGATGCGTCATCTCATGAGCTTTGCTCACCGCATTAAAGTTATCCGACATGTAACCACCAAAATAAGCAGGGTCATCCGAGTTAATCGTTACAGCCACACCCTTTCTGAGCAGTTCGACAATGTTGTGGTCTTCCATCACATCGAATACACGCAATTTAATATTCGACAGTGGGCACACCGTCAGTGGCATTTTGGTTTCAATCAGCTCTTCGATTAGAGCTTCGTCTGTCATGCACTGGACACCATGATCCACTCGACTCACGCTGAGCATTTCAATCGCATCGACAATGTTTTGAGCCGGCCCTTCTTCTCCTGCATGCGCCACCGTCAAGAAGCCCGCTTGTTTTGCTTGTTGGAATACACGCTTGAACTTCTCTGGTGGGTGTCCTAATTCAGAAGAGTCCAGTCCAACCCCGACGATCTTATCTTGATGCTTCAATACCTCTGCGAACGTTTGAATGGCGCTCTCTTCAGATAAATGGCGCAGAAAACATGCGATGATTTGAGAGGTAATGCCCAACTCTTTATGACCCTGTTCAAGCGCACGATGAATGCCGTTAATAGCGGTGTCGAATGCAATGCCACGATCGGTATGTGTCTGAGGATCAAAGAAAATCTCAGTATGGATAACATTGTCGGCTTTACAGCGTTCTAGATAAGCCCATGTTAAGTCGTAGAAATCCTGTTCTGTGCGCAGTGCATCAGCACCTTGATAATAGATATCCAGAAATGACTGTAAATCATCAAATTCGTATGCGCGTCTTAGTTGCTCTGGGGATGAATAAGGCAGCTCAATGCCATTGCGTTGAGCAAGCTGGAAAAGTAACTCAGGTTCGAGCGAACCTTCAATGTGTAAATGCAACTCTACTTTTGGGAGCCCTTGAATAAATGCGTTCATATTTCACCTACTATGGATTTTAGGTGTGCACTTACTCTGAATAATAGACAGGAGGTTTTCTTGAACGCCATTACAAAGAGTAAGAACACAATTGTGATCTAAACCCTTCGTAATCAGCACTTTGCGGGAGCTGGTAGAGACCCCCAAACCATATCATTGGGGTTATACGAAGCAAACGGTTGCTACTATACAGAGTTTAATGGGAATTTCACTAATCAATTGCTCATTAACCGATTTCTAAAGCAGGAACCTGTTTGGTTCGATCTCAACGGTAATCTGGTCGTATTCTCGACATCAGCAACATATCGATGTACTTACCCGCTTTGAACGTACTGAGTCTTTTTGTGCCTTCTAACTGAAAGCCTACACGTTCATACAAAGCAATCGCGGCGTGGTTATCGGCATGAACCTCTAACTCAAGACGCACGAGATTAAGCCAGTTATCCGCCTGATTGATCGCTTCTTGCATTAACGCCTTACCGACCCCTTTACCATGCATATCTGGGTGAATAGCAATACCAAGACCAGCGCAGTGCCTGTCTCTTACCTTGGTGGTCATGAATAAAGTAATGTGACCCACTACTTTGCCGGAGACTTCCGCAACCAGAGTGAAATGGTCTGAATGACCAAACAGTCGCTCCACTTGTTCAGAACTAAGATAAGGCTTTTGTGAGGTGTTTTCTGAAACTGAAGGGCGGCGATAAATATCGAAAATATCTTGGCTATCCGTTGCTTCTAAATGTCTAATTTGTATTTCCAAAGCGCTTCCTTATCCTATTATTTCTATCCATAAGCTAATTTTCATATTACGGATAGCAACGGGAACCTACAACCTTTAAAGGTGTAAGTGCCCGAAATAATTAAACAAATAGTAAGACTGAACTTAAACTTCTGCTTTGATGAGTATTTTTAAAATAGTGTGAATATCAGAATTTATAATCCACACCCACACTCGCTAATACTTGCTCGGAGTTATAGAAATCGATATTAGAATCTATGCTTCTTAAACCCAGTAAAGTAATGAACGCCCAATCTTTATAGCCCATCAAACCACCAAACTCATAAGCTAAGAATGCACCGAATTCATTCTCTTCACGTACTTGCCCGTAAATTGGATTCGACTCATCATATTCACGATCACTTGCATCTAGGGTGACAACAAAACCATGACGACCGATTCTCTTCGCGTAGTTTAATTCAATACCATAACTATCGAAGCTGAGTGCTCCTCCTTCTGCGTCTGAGTGGAAATACACCATTGAAGGAACAAATAGACCTGCGTGGTTTGGTAAGATAAAGCGGTATCCTGCTTTGGCGTACACATAGGTTCTTTCCCTATCCAGCAGCACAGTATCTTCCGGAGATAAGCCTTGGCTACCAGATAGCTCGTCATCAACATCTGATTGCCCAAATGCGAGATCCGTTCGAAAACCAGTTCCACCGATATTAGTGAGCTGCAGTCGTCCTACATTACCTTTGACATCCGTTTCATTTCGATTAACGCCAACAGCATACGGATCCGTCCAAGCCTTACCCGAGATAAGCGTAGGAAGAACAGAAAAGTCTAATATAGAGCCACCAGAAAGTTGGTATCTATAACCGATCTCAAACGCGATGGTACCTGTTGCAATATCCTCTCGTGTCGTACCCGCATACACTTGGTGAGTCAGCGATTCGCCAAAAGTATATTGAACAGTACCCAAAAAGCCGAGTAGCCCTTGGTTTTCACTCTCCCCTTCCTGGGTGTTGGTGGCTTGATTCGAATCTTGTTCAGTACTCAAATTACTACTGTCAGAGTAGAAACCGGCCAATACACTGAAGTTACCGCTGAAGCCTTCACTTGGAGCAAGGCCACTGTATGCAGGCATTGAAGCCAATGCAGAAAAGACTAATGGTAAAACAAACCTCATATTCACATCCATTACTTGAATAATCACCAAATAACTATAAGCATCAAATAACTATAAGCATCAAATAACTATAAGCATCAAAATGGAATTGTAACAAGCATTTAACAATATAAGTTTATTCGCTTGACGCTGTCGATATCGCTAACCATTCACTCAAAGACACAACAAATTGATCTATCACGATTGGGCTTTCGTAATACCTCTCGAAAATAACGGACAAAACTCAAAGGAAGACAATATGTTTAATAAATTAATCAAAACCATGTCAGTGCTAGTTGCGACGCTTCTTTTTACGGCTTTTGCTCACGCTGATCACCACGGAATGAAGAAAGATATCGTTGACGTGGCGGCTGAAAACGGCTCTTTCAACACCTTGGTAGCAGCGGTAAAAGCGGCAGGCTTAGTTGAAACATTGAAAGGTGGCGGTCCCTTCACAGTGTTTGCGCCAACGGATGAAGCGTTCGCTGCGCTACCAGAAGGAACGGTTGATATGCTGTTGAAGCCAGAAAACAAAGACAAGCTGATCGCAGTACTGACCTATCATGTGGTGCCAGGGAAAATAATGGCGTCTGAAGTGATGAAGCTTGATAGTGCCGTAACAGTGCAAGGCGAAGCGGTAATGGTAGGAATTGATCACGGCAACGTGATGATCAACAAAGCGCAGGTCGTGATGGCAGATGTTGAAGCAAGCAATGGTGTTATCCATGTGATTGATGCTGTATTACTGCCTAAATAATAAAGATGAACACAAGTCAAAGGTTCTTAGAGGGTGTGACAGGTTCACACCCTTTTGACGTTTAAATACCAAGTTAAGATCGGTATCAAACTAGCCAAGCCTGCCTTGATATAAGCAAGAACCCGGATTACATAAACAAGCGCCCGAATATCAGAAAGGCCGCCATCGATACCACCTTCGTGAAGACCACTACCCAGATGCAGTCACCAATACTAGAGTGCGTCGCTTTCCCGAGTAGGTACACAAACAGAATCAACCCTAACACCCAACCTACTGTTGGAATCAATGACACCAGAGCAACGATAACAGCAATAGTAAGAAGGGATTTAAAATCTGCGACCACGAAAGACATTTTAGAGGCGATGTACATACAACATGCGGTGATTAATGCGTCCATCACAAACGCTAAAGCTTCAATACCCACTTTACTTCCTTCACTGATATTAGTTGAAGTGAATATTATCTCTAAAGAGATGATTTTTCTTGAATAAGAGAACAAAAAGCAGGTGAAAACTGTGTCAAAAATGAGATTACCGTTCGTCTGAAGGCATAGGTTTATTTGTTCGAGTCTTCTAAGCCTTTGACCAGTGCTCGCGACCGAGTCTGATTTGCTTTTTGATAGGCATCAAAGCCATCTTCGCGTTTACCTCCGAACAAACAAAGAAACGAGTTGATGACAAATGAAAAGAATGAGATGACGACAACAAAGAGAGGAAATAACCCCGACACCCCAGCATCTAAGGCAAGAACGCCAACAGCGAAGGACAACATCGACACCAATGTATATAGTTTAGATCTACTCACATGACTCATGAACAACACTCCTTGTATTCATTCAATGTTTAGATTAGACAAATTATCTTGCACACAATTTGAACTCATCGACAATATCAATAGATCAGGAAAAGTTATCCTTAAAAAGGTTCATTAATATTTCAAACTCGGTTTCTGTATCCCTACGAACACTAGCCCGCCTATTCAACTGACTTTTCTATCTTCAACTACCTTTTCCATCACGTAATTGGTCAGCTTTACACCACGCATTTCGACTTCCTGTTCATTCACCACCTTAAAACCAAGATGCTCATAGAAAGGCCTTGCGGTAATACTTACTTCAGAGAAATATCTCGATATACCACGAACTCGACCCACAGTGAAAACATGTTCCATCAACGCTTTCCCTACCCCCTTCCCTTGATATTCGTGGTGACAAAAAAAGTGATCAATCAAGCCACTTGGTTGCAGGTCAGTATAGCCAACTACGCAACCATCGAGTTCAGCCACAAAGGGTTGTAACCCATTCATACGCTTTTGCCATAACGCAAAGTCAAAGCTACTGGGTGCCCAAGCTTCGACTTGCTGTTGAGAATAATCTCGAACATTCACGTTACGTACCGTATGAAAGAAGATCTCCCACAGTGCTTTGTCATCATTCGCTTGATAGTTTCGAATTCTAATCACAACATACTCCTTTTTGTCTTAAGTCCTTTCTGAGGTGAAAATAAACAGCTGAATCAGCAAGCTTTATAACCTAACAGCCTCAGCTTTAGAGCAAGATATCAACGATAAAACACAGCGAGCCAGATCGTCACCGCATCTTTATCCGTCCTCAGCACCTTGTGTTTTTCACCTGCGGAAATATTGAGATAATCCCCTTTAGACAAGGTAACAATGCGACCATCTTCAAACTCAATCACCCCTTGCCCATCGATCACCATTACCCATTCATTCTCATCTTGATCATACCAACCCTCGTCTGGTGAACTGTGACCATATGAGAGTATTCTCTCGATTCGAATGTTGTCGTTGGCAATCAGGTCATTGAATATTTCATTGGGTATTGATGAAGGAACATCATTGTAAATGTTTGGCATCAAGCTCTCCTAGCTAGCATTGAATTGATTAACAACTTGGGCCTTAGCTGTACTGTAAACCTAAGCAGCGGCACTCTTTTTGAAGTAAAAACGGTAATAGCCCACCAAGTTACTGCAGATAAACAGCGCCTCCATAACAACCGCTGTTGGCGAACCAACTAAATAATTGTGAACCAACCAAAAGCTGGTTCCGATGATCATCAATTCTCTTAATCGACGGTCATCTTTATTGAAGGCTGCAAAGGTCTGAAATACGGAGGCAAAGCAACTCAATATGCTGGTCAGCCCTGAGTAAGTCACTGCGGTTGCGACCACCGACATCGAACAGAACAAATATTTAAACTTAGACGAGGTAGAAAATACGCTCGTCAAATAGCGAATCGTGGCAATCGTCATTAAGCTCGCCGCTGTCCATTGTTCAAGAAGGATAAAGTGACTCGAAATAAGAACGCCAGCAAAGAACAGACAAGTGACGATTTTCTTCCTTTCCTTGAATTGGAATGACAGAAGATCAAAACAAATGGCTATCGCGACTAATACTTGGGAAAGATAAAAGGCAGACACGGTGATTCCTTCAATAATAACATTCCGCCCTAGCCGCTTCTTTCACGGTGAATAATCGAATAAAACATACTAGGCGGTTACAACAAAACAGAGCAAACAGCGCTCTAAAGCTTCTATAAAAATCTAAAGCTTCAACACACCACTAATCACAGTGGTCGCAGAGCCGATTAACTTTATTCGCCCATTAGCCAATAATTCAGTCGACATATAGCCACCACGACGAGACGCCTGATAAGCACTGAAACTGCTTTTGTTGAGCTTTTCTGCCCAGTGTTGCGTCAATGCGCAATGTGCCGAGCCAGTCACAGGATCTTCATTAACCCCAACCCAAGGTGCAAAGTAGCGAGAAACAAAATCAAGTTCCGTATTTGCTGCCAATGCTGTCACCACTACACCTCGCCCTTGAATACCTTTTAACGCATCAAAGTTTGGTGAAAGCTCCAATAACACTTGTTCGTTGGAAACTTCGATTAACTGCTTAGAGTCAAATTCTCTGAATGAAACTACTTGATGCGGATCTAAACCTAGGTGTTCAAGCAGCGTGAGGTTGGGTTCAGAACGCAATGATAGCTGTGTACTAGGAAAATCAAGCTCGATAGACGATTCACAAACGGCGGCAGATAATTCCCCAGATAAGGTGTTAAACACGACCTTATCACCTGTCTCAAGCCGTCCTTGTTCTTTCATCACATGAACCGTTGCCAGTGTGCCATGTCCACACAGCTTCACTTCGACTTCGGGAGTGAACCATTTAAGCGTCATAGTGTTAAGCGCGAGAAAAGCCGTTTCAGATACCGCCATCTCTTCAGCGATTGAAAACATTAACGACTCATCCAACGGCTCTTTGGAGATACAGACCCCGGCAGGGTTCCCTTTAAACGCTTGAGTTGTAAATGAATCTACTTGATATATCTCTAAATCCACAATGGCTCCTAAATGCACAACATTTCCCAAACCGGCAATCATGGCTCGTTGGGACATAACCTAGATATTGCTGCCCACAATAAGCACAATCACCTTGTGCTACAAGTCTTTAGCAACAACTTTATCGATACTTATTGAGAAACGAAACAAATGATAAACAAAACGTTATAGAAGTGTTTTTAGGGATAAAAGAACATTGAACATAAGAGTAAATCGCGATGGCAAAACAAAGGAATAACGACGATTAATGCGAGCGAAAACCCGAAAAAGGTAATCACCGCATCATTATTTAATGCTTAATATTTGCATAATAACTTCTAAGAATGGATATTATGATGAATATTAATTTAAATAATCCATTCACGGACAATAAACTGGAATACGTACTTGTGTTGAATACGATACGACGGAGTCATCCTTGCCTCACACGATAAAGGTTCGGTATCAAGTAGGAGTAGCAAGTTGCTATTTGCATGAAATGCATGAAGTTGAAGTTGAAGTTGAAGTTGAAGTTAAATTAAGTGCCTAAATTTGAATCATGTCGCAGATTTTGGGCTACGATTTAGTTATCACGTACGAAAGGGAATCCGTCAGTGAAAGCGTTTTGCGTATCAATACTTGCGTCAACATCCTTTTTGGCTAGCCCTGTATTTGGCCAGCAGCATGATATTTATCTCTACAATTGGGATGAATTTTTATCTGACAGCGTCGTTACCCAGTTGAGTGATACCTACGGCATCTCACTAAAGCAGCAATATTTTTCTGACGAGTCCATTCGTGATGAAGTGCTATTGAGTGAACGACGAGGTGCGTTTGAATTGGTTGTCATTGAAAGTATGAAACTGAAAGCGCTGGCTAAACAGAACTTATTCCACAACCTGAGCGACTTGCAGCAATCCCTTTCAAGCAACTTTGACTCAAGATGGGTGGATGGGTGTGGCGAATATGGAATCCCCTACGCTTGGGGGACATCCGGCATCTTATACCGAAGCGGAAAAGTTGAGACTCCCAAGTCTTGGGGCGCTCTTCTAGACCCTGAAACCAAAACCAGCGGCCGAATCAGCATGTATTATGAGCCTACGGATTTGGTGAGTGCTGCGCTTCTGATGAATCAATTTGAGCCGTTTACCAACAACGAACAAGAACTTCGAGTCGCTTACAAAACGCTACAAGCACAGAAGCCTCACCTTGAAAGTAATGAATACGTTGTCGATTATATTCGTCATCCCGAACACTTAGCCAACATCGACCTCGCCTACGGATACTCAGGTGACAGCTATGTGCTTAATGATGCCGAACCTGAGGCATCTTGGGCCTACACAGTACCTCTAGAAGGAACAACCTTATGGTTAGAGTGTATGGCTGCAATTAACAACGGAGAGCGATCTCCACAGGCAACCACGATTCTCTCCTTCTTATCGCAACCCGAAATCGCCGCTCAAAACGCAATGGATTCATGGTTTGCAACGCCAAGTTCAAAAGCAAAAGCACTCACTTCTCAGGAGTATCAAAACGATCCCGAGCTTTTCCCGAATAAAGAAGTATTAGATCGCAGCTACCTTTATCAGCCGTTAGAACCGAGTAGCATTCAAATTCGCAATCGTATTGTCGACAGTTTGAGATAACTCATGCCAGTATTGAAGAAGCTCTATTTTGTACTTTTACCAACGCTGACATTTGTGCTCCTGATAGCAGGAATCGTGATGTACAACTTCGCATCAAATCATGCTAAGCACATGTATTTGGACAAGGTGCAATCTGATGTGAACACCGCTTTAGTCGCGGCGGAATACGAGCAGCTCGGCTTGTCCTTACTAGTTAAAGATATCGGTTCTTCGTTGCAGTTCCTCCGCTACATTCAAAATCCTGGCGACTACACGACTCTATCGCTATTGGAAAAACGAGTACTCCGAGTATTAAGCCAGAATCACGTCAATCAATTTGGGCAACGCAATG
This sequence comes from Vibrio sp. 10N.286.49.E11, assembly GCF_041469505.1. Classification (NCBI taxonomy): domain Bacteria; kingdom Pseudomonadati; phylum Pseudomonadota; class Gammaproteobacteria; order Vibrionales; family Vibrionaceae; genus Vibrio; species Vibrio sp. 10N.286.49.E11. The sequence goes on along the minus strand of NZ_JBFRKQ010000010.1, from coordinate 76,621 downwards.
TTTATATCGTGGACCCTACGTTCAAATTAACGCTTTCGACTCTCAGAGCCGATCCTTTCGAGGGGCTAAAAATCCCTGACAAGATTTATGAAAGAGTCTTCGACATATACACCTCGTTAATCAGCAAGAAGGAACTCTCCTACGAAAGCTTCTCTTATGTCTCGATTAGTGGCGAGCTCAGATATTCGTATGTTGCGGCAATTGACCCTTACCTCCTTCCTCAAGATAAACGTGCAAGTAACAGTTTAAATCGCTACATCTTGATTGCTGACGGACCTCTGATACAACTCTCTAGCTTATTAATCAAATACAATGACGATGACAATATTCAGTTCTTAATCGAGCCATCCTCTGACGCTGCCAACATCGGAAATACCCAATTCGTTATCAAATCAATTGAGCAAACCCAAGATAATATCAATGTGCAGATGACCAGCCGAAATCTCATCGCGCAAGTAAATATTCGAGAACAAAAGTTCAACCATGAGAAAGCCATCATCACTAAACAAACCTTGTTAGGTGGCTTTGGCACTCTCTTTACGATCATGTTGATCGTGCATTTAGTGGTGCGTTACCAACTTGTGCGCCCGCTTAAAGACTTACTTCAAGAGATATCGATCGGCGGGCTCAAACTTAGATACTTCAAACGCTCATCAGGGCAAAGTGAAATTGATGGTTTAAAGAACGCGTACATAGACTCATTAACAGAGTTGAAGTTCGAAGCCGAATTCGACCAACTCACCAAGCTAGCTAACCGACGCTCTTTCATCAGACACCTTGATGTACGACTAAAAAGCTCGATGAGCCCACACTGCTATGTGGTTTGTTGGGACATCATCGATTTTCGTAAAATTAACGATCTCTACGGGGCAAAAGTTGGTGATAATGTACTGATAAGCTTAGCTAAAGCACTGAAAGAGACACTACAAAACCAACAAGCCTCTTTGGGCTTTAGTTGCAGTGATTACTCTTTAGCCAGACTGGGAGGGAATCAGTTTATCGCGATCTTGGAGATGGGTAAGAACCAAGTGATAAACGAAGAAATTGAGAACATCAACAATACGCTGACCGGCACCACCTTCCTTGACTACTATGGGTTTCGATTATCACTCGCAACAGGTGTTTTACCGCTCGACACGCCAAAGTTCGATGAGATTTGGCACCGATGCATCGATGAAATGTTAGCTAATGCGAAGTCTCATAGTGATGGCGAAAGTCGTATTGTTTATGGCGAAGAGTTGTTACATACCTTGGAACGCCATGACGTTGTAGAGAAAAGACTCTTAGAGTGCTGCGAAAGTGACAACTTTGAACTTCGCTTTATGCCTATTTTTAACGCCAAGACACTTCAGATAGATGGCGCGGAGTGCCTGATTCGTTGCCCAGCCTTATTCGATATCGATGCGGGACCAGAAGAATTTATCCCAGTTGCAGAAAAGAGTAACCTTATTGCCAGGCTCGACATGTGGGTCATTGGCACCGCGATCAAAAGCTATAAAGAGCTTTCAGAACTTCATAAATACAAGGGCACTCTGTCAATTAATATCTCGGCGATGGAGCTCTACAACCGTAATTTTTCCGACAACATCCGTAAAGTACTCGAACGTTATCAAGTGCCACCTGGCAACATTATTATAGAGATTACCGAGACCAGTTACGTGAAAAGTACCAAGCTTACGGTGCAGACTATCGAGAGCCTCAGAAGCTTAGGTTTAAAGGTCTCCCTTGACGATTTTGGTACGGGCTACACAGCGTTTAACCAACTTCTCCACTACCCTGTGGATGAGCTCAAAATTGATAAGAGCTTTATCGATAACATGGTAGACGACAAGGCCGACCGCAAGATGGTCGAATCTATGGTTAACTTAGGCCACTCTTGTGACACGCTAGTCGTCGGAGAAGGTGTTGAGTCGATAGAACAGTATCATTACCTCAGAAAAGCCAACTGTAACCTAATACAAGGCTACTTCTTCAGTCAGCCACTCACTTATCTGGAATTCATCGAGTTTGTTCGAAACCATAACCCGCAAGCAATTTTAAACCCGCAGTCTGTTAGCAGTTCGAGATCTAACGAGCGAATCGTTGCACTCACTCAAAAGCAGTAACCTTAAACCTAAACCTAAACCTAAACCTCAAAGCCTCTCTTCCTATTCAAGCGCGGAAAGCCACTATAGCTATAACTAGTAGTAGAACTATCTTCATCAGAGCAGGAGCTCTCTATTGGCTGCACATTGAATGAGGAGGCAAATAAAGAATGGCAAAAGCCATGATAGTGAAGCGGGAGAATGGTGAGCGTACAGTCAACAAAACCTAATGATCTAACTTATCGCTGATGCGGGGATTAACTCTGCATCGTCGTCGTTAGTAGCTCCATCATATCTTTAGAGCTGATGTTCTTCTTATGCCTGACTACAGCGTCAATCATCAATTCTAAATTCCCCGCAGAGATATAATCCTTAAGCACGTCATTGAATTTTTCCTGTATCTCATCACTTGTGTACAATTGCTCAGGAATGAAGAATAGAAACTGACTGCCACTACTACGAAACGAGATAGTACTTTCCGGTACCTTTGCCGTCAGGGACTTAGCAGCTGAACTCACCACCAAGTCTCCATATTCAAGTCCATACTTTTGGTTTATCTCACTAAGGTTTCTGATTCTTACAAAGTAAAGGTCGAAATTACCGCTTGTTGGATAGCTGTTCTTAACAAACTGCATGAGCGAGACTCGATTGCGAAAGCCAGTAATGAAGTCGGTAGAATGAAGTTTTCGTTTGATTGCAAAGTCGACGTAAAAAATCGCTCCTGTCACAAGCAGTAGCAACACCAGAAATACGCTGCTTATCTGATGCATCATCACCAACTTGTCGACCATTGTGGTGTTTTCTTCAATAACCGGGCTTTGAAGTCGAAACTTTTCGTTAATAAATTCGACCAGCGTGTTGTAACAAATATCAATTTTCTTCTGCAGTGATTCATTAGGCAAAGCGCCTTGATTCACCAACTTAATTGAGGATTCTAACGACTTAAACTTTTCAAACTCTGCGGTAAAGTACGGTTTAAAGTTTGCTGAGCGAATAAAATTGGACGATTCAGTGCTGTTGATCAGAATATCAAAACGACTCCAAGTAATGTCATATGCCAACCAAAGTTCATCATAATCAATCGTCTTTGCATGGCTAACCATCAAGAAGTTTGCATACTCTTTGACGAGTTGAAAAACAAACCAAGTGGCCTCATTTTGGCGGTTAGAAAAGCTCTTGTTGATGTCATTAATTCGAGTGACACTGTAGATATTGACGGATAGAACAACCACGGCCAAAGACAAAACAACGACTTTGATTGCGGCCATAGACAACAGCTTCTTCATAATTAGCCTCTACAGGTGAATATCACGAATCTGCCAAATCATCTTGGCATGGAAATCAGGGGTATTGGTTTCAGGGTTCGCAGAGATTGGGTAAATCAACCAAAACGGGCCTTTCTCTCTCACAGACATAAACTCCCCATTCTTTTTAATCGCAATGATGGGTTCATAGGTATCAAAATCTTCTTTGGGCACCGCAATTTTATAGTCATTCAATGCTACGAAAGTGACTTGTGATGATATCGGTAGATCCATATTTTCAAGCACCGTTTGTAACGTCACACCACTATAAACGGTCAGACCCTCGACCCAAGGCAAGGTGGTAGTAATTTCTTTTTGAGGAAGTGACAGGAGTTGCTCTCTACTAAAACCATGCTTTTGCCCGGAGTGGTCGAAAACCGTTAACTCTGAGGCTGCAAAAATCGAAAACGAGCAAAGCCAAAGCATCAACAAGAATACAGTTCTCATTCTAAACTCCATTTAAAAAGGTCACTAATTTGAGTCTAGTATAAATTGACCATTTAACTTGTACCGATACCACTCAGATTGATTGGTATCGCTTTATCCCTAATGCCCCTACACCTCGCTGTTTTTCAATAACTTCGCCGTTTCTCTGTCTCTTCCATCACCGCTCTCGTTCAGCACTCCCTACCCGCTTGACGTATTCCTTCTCAACCGTCTAGTAACAAAAACTCGTATTTTACTCTGCGTAAGTAAACCAATAAGCCCTATGAATACGTATGAAACAACAAAATCAACAATAAATATGAGTAAGTCAGTAGCGAAAATGCTGGTTGCTGCATAACCTTTAATCGAACGTAAGCAGCTTTAAGAGACTTAATAACGAGTTCCAGTCGTTTCTACTTCACCAGTTGATCTCGTGTATTGATCTTAGAAAGCTTACTCATTTCATAATCAAGGGAATCGAGAATGAGTTTGAATATAAAAAAATTTAACCCCATGGCGACACTTTCTACCCTAGTAATGACGCTGGTCATGTTTCCTGTTTCTGCTGAAGTTAATCAAGAACAATTCGAATTAGGTAAACAAAAAGCCAAAGTGTGTATGACCTGTCATGGCGCTGATGGCATCTCAACACAAGATCCCTACCCGAACCTTCGCGGTCAAAAAGTGGGTTATCTCATCTCTTCATTGAAAGATTACCAGACTCGAGAAAGAACCAGTGGCTTAGCGATTCTCATGCAACAACAAGCCGACACGCTCTCAGACCAAGACATCCGTGACATTTCCTATTTCTATTCTGTGCTCGGCAACGAAGCAGGCTCGCTCAGCGATTCAAATTAAGTCAGCGATTCAAAACCTCTAGGCAAGGAGCCTTGTTATGGAACAAGTGACAACGCAATACAGCATTAAGGTCGTGAAGTACTTCATCATTGCATCCTTAGTGTGGGCGATTGTAGGTATGATCATCGGCGTGATTCTCGCCGCGCAATTATATTGGCCAGTCTTAAACTTTGATTCTCAGTATTTCCAATTTGGTCGACTGCGTCCGCTACATACCTCTGGAGTAATTTACGGCTTCGTCGTGAATATCTTGATGGGGACGTCTTTGTACATTGCCCAGCGAACAGGCCATTGTGACTTGTTCAACAAAAGCCTTTCATGGATGGTATTTTGGGGCTGGCAATTCATCCTGTTACTTGCGGTCATTTCCTTACCCGCAGGCCACACTACCTCAAAAGAGTATGCGGAGCTTGAATGGCCAATCGACTTGATGATTGTGTTGGTTTGGGTGCTGTACGCGGTGTTGTTCTTTGGCACCCTTGCTAAACGAAAGGTCAGCCATATCTTTGTGGCTAACTGGTTCTTTGCTGCATTCATTATCGTCGTTGCAATGATTTTCATCGTGAACAACCTCGCGATGCCTGTGTTGGCGATGAAGTCCTACTCTGTGTTTGCAGGCGCTCAAGATGCGATTGTTCAATGGTGGTGGGGACATAATGCCGTCGGTTTCTTGCTGACCGCTGGTGTGATTGGTATGAACTACTATTTCATACCCAAAGCGGCGGATCGACCTATCTACTCGTACCGTTTGTCTGTGATCCATTTCTGGGGCTTGGTCGGCTTTTACACGTGGGCCGGAACGCACCATTTGGTTTATTCTTCTGTTCCCATCTGGATTCAGAACATCGGCATCGTTATGTCTTTGATCCTGTGGCTCCCTTCTTGGGCAGGCGCGTTCAATAGCGCAATGACCCTCCTACAAAATAAAGAAAAGCTGAAGTCCGACTACATTCTTTTATTCTTTTTCTCAGCGATTCTTTACTACTGCTTGGCAACATTCGAAGGTCCGCTACTCGCTATTCGCTGGTTCAACATGGTGGCACACAACACCGAATGGATCATAGGACACGTACATTCCGCGGCTCTAGGATGGGTTGGAATGTCAGGGATAGCGGTTTTTTACTACTTCATTCCACGCTTGTGGGGCCAAACCGATCTTTGGTCACGACGACTGATTAAATGGCACTTTTGGCTCGCTCATGCTGGCGTCGCCATCTATGCGATAGCACTTTGGATCGCAGGCATCGGTGAAGGCTATATGTGGCTCGCTCAAAATGAAAATGGCGAACTGATTTACAGCTTTGTAGAGGCTATGGATTTTAAAGCACCTTGGTTATTCATGCGTTTCTTTGGTGGCGCGCTGTTTGTACTTGGATTGTTCTTAATGGCTTTCAACTTGTACAAAACGGTTCGTATGCCCGTAACTCATGATGCTAAACACACTGTTAATGAAGGAGCTTAAATGATGAGTAAAGACTTTACACATTCAATCGTCATTTTAATTTTGACCACTGTTGTCGTGGCCTCCTTCTCTTTATTGGTCTGGGTAGTGCCAAGCATTGTCCGTGGCGATGATATTGCCAAAGGCAGCTTAGCGATGCCTCTCACACCGATTGAGTTAGCAGGCCGAGACATATACATCAGTGAAGGCTGCCATGTTTGTCACACACAAATGGTTCGCCCTCTAGAGCCAGAAGTGAAGCGTAATGGTCGCCCGAACCAAGAAGCAGACGATATCTATGAGTTTCCTAACTTGTGGGGCTCTAAACGTACTGGTCCTGACCTCACTAACTTAGGTAGAAAGTATTCTGACCAATGGCATGCTATTCACTTAATTGACCCTCGAAAAGTCGTACCGACCTCGATCATGCCCTCTTACCCGTGGCTATTTGAGCAGACTCTGACTGGCGATGATATTAGCGCCAAAATGGAAGTGTTACGTACCTTAGGTGTGCCTTATACCGATCAAGAAATTGGTGATGCCCGTTTGCAAGTAAGAGGCAAAACCAAAGGTGAAGCTCTGATTCGCTATTTACAAAGCCTGGGTAAAGATACGTCACAGGAGGTATCACAATGAGCACATTCTGGAATCTATGGGCGGTACTCTTAACCTTAATATTCTTTGTTCTGATGGTGTCTGTTGTCGTTAAATACTGGCGTAGCAATCACAAGGCCGATCACGACCACACCATTGGCACCTTTGATGGTATTGAAGAGAAAGATGCGCCTCCACCTAAGCTGTTATTTATCAGTTATGCAGTGGCATTTCTTTTGTCTGCGGGTTATTTGGTGCTCTACCCCGGGCTTGGAGAATGGGAAGGCTTAGTCGATTGGGAACAAAGCGACGATAAGCTCAGTTCACCATCCACCACTCTCAATGAGCAATTTGCACAAACCAGCGAAACCACGTTAGAGGGATTAGCTGCTGTCCCAGAGATCGTGAACAGCGGTAGGATTCTATTCCAAACTCACTGTGCCGCTTGTCACCGAGATAATGCACAAGGTCAGAAACACTTCCCTAATCTTATCGACCAAGAATGGTTATACGGCGGCAGTGATGAAGCTGTGATCCATTCGATTGCCAAAGGGCGAAATGGAGCGATGCCGGGTTGGAGTGAAATCATGCGCCCAGACGAGGTGGCAAAAGTCTCCTACTATCTAGCCTCCCTCAACCAACGTCATACCGATGTGCCGGAGATTAAAGTCGAGCTCGGTAAAACCTTGTTCGTCCAATACTGTTCGTCTTGTCATGCCGATGGTGCTGTCGCTAACCCAGCGATTGGCGTACCTGATCTTTCCGATGATATCTGGCTTCACGGAGGGAGTATTGAAGAGATTCAGCACACCATCAATTACGGTTTGAACAACCTAATGCCTGCGTTTGATGAGCAGCTCAGTGAGAACGAGATACTCGCGCTTGGGGCTTATATCCGACACGCTGGTGACGTAGAGCAACAACGGCTCGCGAGTTTGAAAGCATCATCTGTTGAGCGCGGAGAATATCTCGCTTATGCCGGTGACTGTGTGGCTTGTCATAGTGCAGAAGGTGGCGAACCCTTTGCTGGCGGCCTACCCTTTGTCACCCCCTTCGGCACCGTGTATTCAACCAACATAACGCCACACACTACCGAAGGTATTGGGACTTATGACTTCGATGATTTCCGAGCGGCGTTAGTCGCAGGTAAAGGCAAGAATGGTTACCTGTACCCTGCAATGCCTTACACCTCCTATCAATACCTCACCGACCAAGACATGGTGGATTTATGGGAATACATGCAGTCAATCACCGCCGTGCCGCGACGCAATGATGACAACAGCATGATGTTTCCATCCAATATTCGCTTAGGTTTGCTTGGCTGGAACATCGTATTCATGGATATCGACCCTATTGATTATGAAGTGCCAGAGGAACTCAAAGGAGAAATTGAGAATGTCGATAAGTGGCAACAAGGCAAATATTGGGTCGCAGGACTTGGTCACTGTTCGGAGTGCCATACACCTCGAAATATTGCCCAAGCACTGATACCAGAACGTATTTTCCAAGGTAACTTGATCGACGGTTGGAACGCGCCTGATATTACAGCCAATGAGCTCTATATCGATGGTTGGGATGAAGCAACACTCACAGACTTTTTACACACAGGACATTCAGACAAAGGCACCGCTTTTGCGGGTATGGCTGATGTAGTGAAAAACAGCCTAAGCTTGATGACGCGTGAAGATATTGAGTCGATGTCCTATTACCTACTCAGTGGGGACATCAACAACACCATTGCCAGTGATGCCGTTCAGTTACAGCCTAAAGGGTTTGATGAAGCTGCGTATGCCAGTGAAATCTACACCACGTATCGTCAAACCTGTGGGGCCTGTCATGGTGACGATGGTAAAGGTCGCGATCCAATCGCCCCTACTCTGTTGAACAACGGTATTATCATGCACAGCGACCCATTCAATACCATTGCGGTAACGGTGCGCGGCTTGCAACCCACCTATCTCGACAAAGACAGAAATTTCATGCCAATGGCAAGTTTTGAGGATGTACTGTCGGATCAACGCTTAGCTGAGTTAATCACGTTTGTGCGTTTAAACCTTGGCGACAGAAATGAACCGGTCACGGCTGAGCATGTTCGAGAGGTAAGAGAAACACTTGAAGCAGCAGGCTATGCAGGTGGATTACACACCACACCTGAAATGTACGAAAATCGAGATAAGAACATTAACATACGATAAGCGCTGTAGCTGTGCGTAGCCGATTGGCCCAACAAGCAGCGAACAGCACGTAACTTTTATGTTTGCCTAACAAGCCAAAAGGAGACCACTGTGTCTCCTTTTCTTTTGCCCAAACCCAAGTTTTCGATACTTTGCCGTACAACACAATTGTAACTAACTGATTACACAATTAAGCAGAGCTGAACATAATGCGATCAATCTCGCAGAACAAAGATGACACCAAGTGCATAATATGCAAAATTTTCTAAAGATGTACTAAGGACAGTTATGGATACAACTACACTCATCTACGATACGTTGGAAGGCCTGTCGAGCGCAAAGCCTCAGCAACACGCTCAAATCCGCCAAAATCTATATAACCAATTAGATTTATCATTTGAGAAGCAGTTGGCTTTGTATTCATCAGTTCTTGGTCCAGCAAGTGCTGGTAGATTGACCGATTTGGATAGTGCAGTGATGTCTGCACGCAAGATTGTTGGCTTAGAAAACAGCTAAGCAATCTTCAACCTATCTCAACTTTAACGCTGCATCCGTGCAGCGTTTTTTTATAGATGCCATTTACGATAAGTACCGTTGGTTACGATAAATGCAGTTAGGTACGATAAATACTGTTAGTTAAGATCAGTTCAATAAGGTCAGTTTTTCAAGTTACACGCATTCTCATTTGGTTAATCTTATGTTCCATTTTTAACAGGTGTGTAACCACAATAATGGCGCTAATGTTAGTAGCACGTTAACCACACATCGGATGGAAGAATCATGAGAGTACTTATTGAATATACACAAACAGGCAAATACCGTGATCATGCGTGGGAAGCATTAACGATTCGTTCAAAAGGCGAAATTCAAGCTGTAACTCCCTCTTATGCGGCTCAGCTTATCGAACAGAACCGCGCCAGCTTATCGACCACTGAAAATCAAGATATCGTCATCCAACCTTAATGGCTTCAAGGGCTACCCCTCCTAGTTCCTTAAATCGAATAGTTCGATGACATAAAAAAACGCTGCATGGGTGCAGCGTTTTCTTGTTTCTGGCGTATCGTATTTCTAACGTAGATAGTTTCTAAAGTAGAAAGCTTCTAACGCATCTTGTTTCTAGTGCAAATAGCTTGATTACTTTGGCAGATTTTCTAACGCTTCAACCATCGTCATCAATTTATCGACAATCCTTTCGCCGTCTACTCGCAAGCCATTGTGTTCATATTCATTGGTGATCCACGCTTTCGAGTTAGGAATGTTCGCCAATGTTTCACGGCTGTAATCCAACTCAACGTACATGTCATCGGCGTAAACGGCACACGCCATTGGCACTGTATTCTTGCTCAACTGCTCTGCGTTGTACAAAGTGCCCCAGTCCGACTTTTCAGCCAACATGTTCGCGGCTTCACGCAGTGGCTTCAGCGTTTCAAGTTGGTCGAACATCCATGGGTACACCATTTCACCAGTAAACCAGAACTCACTGCCCGATTGGTAGTTGAAGTGTGGGTACTGCTCACGAACACGATGTGCAGACCAGTTAGACGCTGTACCTTGACAGTAAATCGATTCATGCAAGATTGCGTAAATTGGGTTAGTTAAGTAACCCTGCTCTTGCTGCATTTGATTTAGGAAGCTGTAGCTCAGCTGTCTGTTACCGTTCACTTCAACAAACGCACTCTCCAGTGTGAAATACATTGGAAGGTTTGCTTCGCCGCCACCAAGATTAATACCTATTAGCTGGAACTGTTCAACTGTGAACACCTGACCGTTTGGCAGTCTCACATCGTTGTTGAGCAAGTAATCAGAGATCTCGCGACACATAGCTTGTGCTTGTGGGAACTGAGCAAAGAAAGCTCTGTTTTTGTCTTCTACACGCTTGTAAGTCGCACGATAAACATCGTCAGCTTCTCGTTCAATAGAAGGAATGCCGCCCGTCACATAACAACGCTGCAAGCTCTGTGGGAACAGTGACAAATAGCTCAGTGTACAGAAGCCACCAAAGCTTTGACCAATCGTCGACCATTGCTTAATACCAAACTGTTCACGAATCGCTTCAGCGTCACGAACGATGTTATCCGCTCTGAAATGCGTTAAGTATTCGACTTGTTGTTCTGGAGACAAATGCGCCAAAGTTTCATGGCTGATAACCGTGCTGTTGCCAGTACCACGTTGGTCTAGAAGCAGAACACGGTAGTTTTGTAATGCACGCTTTAGCCAACCCGATTGACCACTCACCCGTGGAGAAGGAAAACCTGGGCCGCCTTGAAAGTAGATCAACCACGGCAGCTCTTGCTCATCTTTAGCGAGATCAACCAGCTCACGTGCGAAGACTTGGATCTGTTGTCCATCTTTGGCTTGATAATCAAGTGGCAACTCGAAAGAGTGCTGACGGTACAGGGTGGTTCCATCAATAAAGTTAGCTTGCACGCTTCATTCCTTTTTATCTGATTCTAAAGTCATTGGTACGAATAAAAATGGCACCCTTTGGCACCGTAGTTAGCAAGATACGCATACTAGCTTGTAAATGAAACCGTTTGTTGAACCTGAATGTGAAGGTACTTCATTAAATCGCCAAATTAGCTTTATACGCGTAACAACTTGTGTCAAAACAGAGAGTTTAAGATGTGATCTATTGAGAAGAAGAACAAAAGTGGGACACAAATAAAAAGAGCTTAACGAGGTGAGGATACGTTAAGCTCTTTGGTTTTATCTGTTGTAAATGAGGTTTTTAGGTTGAACAAGCTCAGGCTTTATAGGTTTAGTTTCTATAAGCCAAAGATCTATAAACTGAGCTTCTGTAACTTATAGCTCTATAAAACAAAGCTAAGAAGCCTCGAGCTCACCTGCACCTTGAATTGAACGTTGGCTGTTTTCAACAAGGATAGCCGTCGCCGTTTCTTTCAACGCGCCCCACTCTCCATCGTCAACTTCAATGCCCTCGTTCCACGCCTTCTCTTGAGTTTTAAAAAGCGCTTCCGATTCAATGTGTGTTTGGTAGCCATCTGACAAACGTTCGATATCGAAATCCTGGACGGAAAGCTCGATGGTCATATTGTGGATATGATCGTCCGATGCCAGAGGCAAATCTGATAAAAACAGTTCTGGTGCAACGCAACCACGGTTAAGCACATACAAGGTGCTCTTAGGATTTGAGCCATTATCCCAACGTGCGGTACATGCGATGCCTTTCGCTGCCAGTTTTACAAGCTCACTGTACGCTAACCAACGGTTATGGCAGTTGTTTAGCTCGATTTTCAGCGTCTTTTTACCGACCATTTTTTCAATGGCGTAATCCATCACCACAGGAAGATGACACGCTAAGCTCGCCTTGTGCAGGTCCACTTCAACTGTGTTGTCGCTTGTCACTTGGATGTCTACAGGGCAATCGTCTTCTAGCCCCATAAAGTTGCTCGCATTGTTAAAATGACGAACACCATCCAAGCCAACCATTTGTAAATCTGCCACCATGTTCGCTATCACATCGGCTTCACCACATGTACGACGCATACCCAGAAAGGCTTTATTAACGGCCGCTACCAGTTCATTGTGAGAAACGATCATAACGATTTACCTCCATGTTGAGCGTTGATATGTGTAGGAACTTTATTTGAGTCAGCGATCTCCGCTTCACTTGGTAAGATTGGGAACACCCATTCGTCCTGATGAATTTCATCAAGCAACGGTGCACCTTGGAAAAACGTCACTCGTACCCAACGGTCTGAGCGAGGATCAAACTTAGTCGCTCCAAACATCGCTAGCTTACAACGCAGCAAATGCATTGGTGGCGAGTCTTGGTGCAGCACGTTCATTTGAATGTCGCCCATCGCCTTGTTACCTAACGTCCACACACGGCGCGCAATGGCACGATGCTGCGGTTGTTTAACAAGGAATTCAGCCAATGAAAGCTCTGGCGCGAATTGCAATAAAGCATGGTACAGACGGTAAGCTTGACGGCCGATATCCAACGGCAGTTCGCGCTCTTCGCCGAGTTCCTCGCCTCGAACACCGAGCCTTGGCTCTTCTTTGTCCTGAGAGCGATACCAGAACCAGTAGTTATTTTCTGCTTTCGTAAAGTCAGTCGTGATCGCCCAACGGTACTTTTCTTCTAACACAACCAATAGGTCTTGGATCTTTTTGCCACTAGGAAGCGAGAGTGTTTCGCTACAATTCATTTGCTCTTGATGGGCGTCCACTAATTCTGGGTACAATTCCATCAAGCATGAGATAAGGATTTCTTGGGCTTCCATACTCATGTGCTTAGATTGTTCAACTAACTGCGCCCATGTATCGCAATGGTTTACAGAAGCTTCTAGTGACTGTTCTGCGTGTTTCAACTCATCAACAGCGGTTTTGTTCAACTCTTGCTGATTTTCATTGATGGTAACAACTTGTTCTAAATGACAAATCGCTTTTTTAACTAATGTACGTAGGGGCTCAATCAATGCCGTATCCGTGTGATTAGCTAACACGTCAGCTAATGCATGCTCACGGGTTGTCATCCATTGATCGACAATACTGGGGTGGTTAATCAGATATGGCGCCATACCTAAACCTGTGGCATTACCCACACCTAGGTAGCGTTGTAAGCCTCTGTGCAAGGTAATCGCTTGTTCACCGCCTTGTTGCTCCGCTAGGTAATGAACCCAATCTAGGCTGAACTCACGCAGCATATAAACAGCACACATTTGAGCACTGAACGATTGATTAAAATCTGGATTCTTTTCCAAGATTTTAAAGTCAGCAATACCAAACTTACCATTACCATAAACCGCTGTGGTTCGTAGGATGTAGCCAACTTCCGCTAGCTCTTTTGGCGTTGGTTGAACACCTTTAGCCAAGTGACTAACAATATGTTCAAACACTCGTACACTTTTGTTGGCACGCGCTAAAACAAGCACATTGTTAGGGTTACGGCCTGCTTCTTGTAGCGGTACATTCGCACGAAGTCTCTCAAGTAGGGTGACATCAACATCACCAAGAACCAGAGCAAACGTTACGTCCCACTTTTCAGCAATTACACGGTCATTTCGTTCGTCGTCTGCAATCTCATCGCAGAAAACAACCAAATGATAAACATGATTTGGCGTCTCTAGCTTATAGATAACATGACCAAAACCTCGAGCGTCTAGTTGCCACTCATGCTTAGTCACTTTCCATTGCTGTTGCGCCATTTTACGAATCAGAGTTCTTACGAAGCTGATGCGTGTTTGGTGCATAGCACCCAGTCTTTCCGGTGCCATGACGACCGTTGCGTCACGTAGTGCTGATTCAGTGTAGGTAGAACGATGTGCATCCATTTTGCTCACCACCTTAATAGTTATAGGATTTTGCTAGCCATTCAGAACCGATCGTTGCTGTCTTTTGAAGCATATATAGCGACAGTATGTTGGTTAGCTTTCACGTTTTTAATCGTTATTGATATTATCGAGGCAAGCGAACTCGCCACTTATTATTTGTCCTGACTAGATCGATTGACCTAAATACGTGCCGCCCGGTGTATCTTCACCAGTACGGTTTTTATCTTCCTTCCGGAATCTTGTATCAGCCTTCTTTCAAAGGCTCACACCTTGTTTATCTTCAGTTTTTAGAGAGCTTTATCTCTACATTTTCTTCTTTATACCGGCATTGATGTTTTATAAGCCTTGATCTTTCGCCATCTTGATTGCGATTTGAGGCGCATTCCAAAGTGATGGCAGCAAGATTAAGGACACCGGTACCGCTGTGATAACTATGAATGATTGCAGCGCTGAAATACCGCCGGAACCTAGGGAAATCAGAATCAATGCTGTTACCCCCATCATGACACCCCAGAAAGTACGAATAATTGCGTTAGGCTCTGTCTCACCGCTGACTACCACACTGATGGTGTAAGTCATTGAGTCACCTGTCGTTACGATGAAGATCGTCGTCAAGATCAAGAACAGAATAGAGATAAGCATTGGCATTGGTAGTTGCTGAGTTACTGCCAGTAGCGCGCCAGGTAAATTAAAGCCTTCGAACGCTTTACTTACGCTGCCTGGGTCTGCAATTTCAAACGCAAGGCCAGAACCGCCAACAATGGTGAACCAGAAACATGTTACGAACGGTGCAATAAGACTGATGGTTGATACCAATTGGCGAATACTACGACCGCGTGAAATACGTGCGATGAAGATTGCCATCATTGGGCCGTAACCTAAGAACCAACCCCAGAAGAATACTGTCCACCAGCTCAACCAACCTTCGTCACCACGGTATGTTGCCATTGGGATGAAGTTGTCTATCATGCTGCCTACACCTTGGATGTAGCCATTGAAAATGAAGTTTGTTGGGCCGAAGATCAGAATGTAGACCATCAATGACATTGCTAAAATTACGTTGTAACGGCTTAGCATTTGCATTCCGCGGTTAAGACCACTTAATGCCGACAATGTGTATAGAACGATAGCGAACAGGATGATGATAAGCTGCGTCGTGAAGCCATCAGGAATATCAAACAGTGCGTTCAGTGCGTAGCTCACTTGCAAGCCTAAGAAGCCGATAGGACCAATGGTGCCCGCCGCTACTGCGACAATACAACATGCATCAATCAGCGCACCAGTGTGACCTTTCAATGCTCGCTCGCCTAAAACTGGGTAAAGCAAAATACGAGGTTTAAGCGGTAAGCCTTTGTCGTAGTGAAGGTGCATCACCACAATAGACGTTAAGCTACCGACAATGGCCCATGCTAGAAAACCCCAGTGCATGAAGGATTGCGATAAAGCATTCACCGCGCCTTGCTGTGCGTTTTCTTGTGCGCCGTACAATGGTGGTGGGCTAACGTAGTGAGCGATAGGCTCTGCTGCTGCCCAAAATACACCGCCACCTGCCAGTAGCGTACAGAAGATGATCGCCATCCAACGGAAGCCGTCCATTTCAGGTTTAGCGATGCCGCCTAGGATAACCTTGCCTGTTCGCCCTGCCGCCAGGCCAAGACCAATAAGAAAAGTCAGAAGAAGAAGCATTTGCCAGTAAGGACCGAATACTTTTACAGACCATGCAAAGCCCGTATTTACTAGGCTTGATAACAGCTCGCCATCAAATAGAGCAAGTGCCACGAACAGAGCGATAAAACCGCCGCTGTACCAAAGTGCTGGGTTGGATAGGCCTAATTTGTCTGACGTAGACTCAGACTCGTTTGTGTTGCTTTTTGCATTAATTGTTGTGTGTGCTTGACCCGCATTTAAGCTTGAAGATTTCACGCTATTGGTTAAATCAGACATACTCTGACTCCAGAGGTTTCTTTGCAGCTGTCATTTGAATGATGACTACAAGGGTGTATTTAACACCTGCCCTATTGTTTTTTGTGTTGGGCAGGCTAATCCATGTTTGGGTTACCGCGTTGCGAAATAGACCGTTGTTCCTTTTGAATAGTGAAATTGGTTTAAGCAGCACTTGCTTATTGAACGTTTGTTAGAAGGCTGCTAATTCGATGATGGCTCGCGAGAAACCGTTAACCCTTGGTTTGAGGCTCTAGGCCATCTTTCAAGAAGTTAAACCAGTTTTCTCCCAAGACTTGCCCAGCTTCAGACTCGCTGAAACCATGACGCATCAATCCGTTATATATGTTTTCCATACCCGCACTACCACAGAACCAAGGCAACGCATCTGGCCAACCTGAGTTGTTCGCAGAGCCTTCGCCGTAGTCCATTGCTTTAGACCAACGACCATTTCTCATCCATTCAAGAACGGCTTGAGGTTGGTTTAAGCATAGGTCACTGCCAATACCGAGGTGCTCTACGCCGACCATGTCAGCCGTAGTCGCAACCATCTGGCAGAAATCTTCCAAGGTACATTGGCTGCCGTTTGGTAGGTGGAATGGGTACAAGCTGAATCCGATTAAGCCGCCGCGTGCGGTTAGAGCTTTAATTACATCGTTTGATTTATTTCGTAGTGCATCATGAGCAAACGTCGGGTTCGCATGGCTGATACAAATAGGACGAGAAGACAAGTCGATAGCTTCAAGTGTTGAGCGCTCTGCACTGTGAGACATATCTATGATCATGCCCACTCGGTTCATCTCTTCGATGGCTTGTTTACCAAAGCGAGTAATACCTGTGTCGTTCTTCTCGTAGCAACCCGTCGCCAATAAGCTCTGGTTGTTGTACGTCAGTTGCATGATCAAAAGACCTTGCTTACGCATCACTTCGATAAGACCGATCTCATCGTCGATTGGAGAACAGTTTTGAGCACCAAGGAAAATGCCGACTTTGCCAGTCGCTTTTGCAGTCTCGACATCAGCCATTGAGTGAATCGGCATGATAAGGTCTGCGTTCTGCTCGAATCTTAAATTCCATTCTGCAAAGCGAGATAAGGTTTCACGAGCCGTCTCGTGGTAAACCGCGGTAGCGTGAACTGCTGTAATGCCGCTCGCCTTTAGTGTTTGGAAATATTCTCTGTTCCAATTGCAGTATTGCAATCCATCTATAACAATCCGTTGCTGGTACATAACCACTCCTATTGAAAGCTCAGTGTTCTAGCTCGGTTTTGAAAACACGCTCAAATAACATGTTTTCAAAAATGGGTTAAATCACTTGTCTAAGTTCGTTTGCTGCTTTGGTTTGAATGTTGGCCTGACTCTGTGAATCAGGCCAATTCGATAGCTGGATAGCTAGGAAGTTAATTCAGCTATCCAATTCTTATTTAGAAAGTGGATTAGTAAGGACGTTGGTAAGCCGTCTTAACCACTGTGTAGAACTCTTTCGCGTATTGACCTTGCTCACGAGGACCGAAGCTAGACTCTTTACGACCACCAAACGGTACGTGGTAATCCGTGCCTGCTGTTGGTAGGTTGACCATCACACAACCGGTCTGCGCTTGTTGCTTGAACATTGCGCTAGTACGTAGGCTCTGAGTAATGATGCCGCCTGTTAGACCGAAGCGAGTGTCGTTGGTTGTCGCAATCGCTTCTTCTAGGTCAGCGACACGAATCACACTTGCCATTGGTGCGAACACTTCTTCTTGGTTCACTTCCCAATCGTTCTTAGTGTTCAAGAACAGCGTTGGAGACATGTAGAAACCTTCGTGCTTCATACTCAAGCGTTCGCCACCAAATGCCAGCTCACCGCCGCTTTGACGTGCTTTCTCAACCCAACCTAGGTTTGCTTCAAGTTGGTTGCCATCAACGACAGGGCCCATGAACACACCCTCTTCCAGTGCGTGACCCACTTTCAGCTCGCTCATACGTTTAATCAGTGCTTCAACGTATTGGTCGTGAATGCTATCCATAACCACAAGGCGAGACGACGCGGTACATTTTTGGCCTGCGCCAGAGAAAGAACCTGCAATCGTTGCATCAACCGCAGTTTGGATATCAGCATCGTCAGCAATAACAAGTGCGTTCTTACTGCCCATTTCTAGTTGGCATCGAACGAAGTTTGGCGCTGTAGCCGCTGCCACTTTACGACCCGTATCAACAGAACCGGTAAAGCTCACACCGTTCACTTCTTTAGAGTTGATCAGTGCATCACCTACTGTTGAACCGCTACCCAGTACAAGGTTAAACGTACCTGCAGGGATATCTTGGCGGTGGATGATCTCTGTAAGCGCGACCGCACTTGCTGGTGTTAGGTTTGCTGGTTTCCAAATAACGCTGTTACCGAAAGCCAATGCTGGAGCAATTTTCCAAGCTGCTGTTGCTGTCGGGAAGTTCCAAGGAGAGATGATGCCGATAACGCCCACCGCTTCGCGAGTCACTTCTACAGAAACACCCGGGCGTACAGAATCTGCGTTGTCACCAATTTGGCGAAGCACTTCAGCCGCGAAGTATTGGAAAAACTGACCTGCACGGTAAATCTCACCGCGACCTTCAGCAAAAGGCTTACCTTCTTCACGAGATAGCAAAGTGCCCAGCTCATCACAACGTGCAATCAGCTCATCACCAATTGCTTGAAGCACTGCTTGTTTACGCTCAATCGGAGTTTTTTCCCACTCTGGTTGAGCGTGCTTTGCCGCTGAAATCGCTTGTTGAACTTGTTCAGCACTTGCTTGTGCGAAGTTACCGATGTTTTCAGAAATATCTGATGGGTTAATGTTCGCTACGGTGCTTACACCCGCTTGCCATTCGCCGCCAATGTAAAGTGCGTTTTCTGCTTGAACATTCTGTAATTGAGTCATCATTCTGTCCTTGTAACGGTTAGGTTGCGGTTGAGTCTGGCAACCATCTGATTAATGAATAAAACGTTAATTTATATAAGTAACTACGTTTAAATCTTGTATCTAAAACTGAACCAAGTCGCTTGTATCAATAGACCGCTTTAATTCAAAACAGCTTTAATCCGCAAATTGCCTCAGTTCACAGTATCTTTATTCAGGTTGAGAGGCTGATGCGTAAACCACGAACTCAACCAACATTTCTTCTCTTGCTAACCCTGCAACGACGACCGCAGCACGGTTTGGATAAGGTGCATTGAAGTATTCTCCATATACGCTGTTTACCGTTTTTAGGTATTCACGGTCTGTCACGTAAATTAGAACTTGCAGCACTGAATCCATAGATTCGCCTGCACACTCCAACGTATGAACAAGGTTGTTAAAAGTCTGACGCGTTTGCGCTTCGATACCGCCTTCTACTACTGCGCCAGTTTCATCAATTGGAATCTGCGCGGTGTATAGAGTGCCGTTATTAACGATTGCCCACTCTAGGGGTGCTTTTGAAGCGAAAAGCTCGGTTTTTACTGGGTGTTTTTTAGTTTGTGCGTTCACGATTCCATCCAACTTTGTAACAACTATGTTTCAAGATGGTTAAATACTGCACCTTGACGCCTGATAAATCTAACGGTAAATTTTGTGCATTTGATAAATAAAATCTATCACCTTGCAAAAAGTAAGGTATAGCAAGGGCTAGAGAAGGATCGGAGTCATGAGTATTAAGCTACAACAGTTAAAACATTTCGTTTTGGTGGTCGAAGAAGGTGGATTTAGAGCGGCATCTCACCGTGCAAATCGATCGCAAGCGGCACTTTCGACTTCGATAAAAGAGTTGGAAAAAATACTCGGCCAACCTCTGTTTGAAACAGGCAACAAATCGACACTGACGCCTTTTGGAGAAATATGTTTGCCCAAGATCATTCAATTTCTGAACGTTTACAAAGCATTAGACAATGACTTACGCGCAGCGGCAGCAGGACAACAAGGAAGAGTTCGAATAGCGAGCGTGCCTTCGGTGGCCGCAAAACTCATCCCTAGTGTTTTAGGGGCATTTTGTGAGCAGTACCCGAATGTAGAAGTGAGTTTGATTGATGATAATGCGGCAGGGGTAGAAGCAAGATTACTCTCTGGCGAGGTGGATGTTGCCCTCGGTAATAGCTCCCATTTAGAAGAAGAGAGCATCGACTTCACGCCTTTGCTTTCTGATCCTATCGGTGTGGTGTGCCTCAAAGATAACCCTATCGCCTCTCAACGGGAAGGAATCGAATGGCAAACCTTGTTAAAGCAGCCCTTCATTCGTAACGGGACTTGCACCCTACTGGACCCAACACCTGCGCGCATGCTCAGCGAACAAGCCCTGTACTCTGTCGAGAACATTACCTCGCTTTTTTCGGTGTTAGAGCTCGGGATAGGCGTGACCACGCTACCTAAGCTGGCTTTCCCAACCAATGAAACCCGCTTGGTGTGGATTCCGCTAATTGACCCACCCTTGCAACGACAAATCGGCATTTTCAGACTGTCTGATCGTACGATCTCGCCACAAGCACAGGCTTTCCATGACTTATGTATTCAATACCTCAGTTATGAAGAGTCATAAGAGAGCCTAGATTAAGTAAATTAGGCAGCGCTCTGCTGCCATTTACTTCCTCAAAACTCGGTGTTTCTTCTCCGCACCATGCTTCTCGCACACCCAGTCCCCCATTTCACTCCTATATCATCAACATTTAGGCGCTGAATTTTCACTCTCGTGCACGCAAATAGTGACAAGCTGACGACAATATAAAAAATATTCGCTTATTGATAAGGAGCGACGTACGTTTAATTTACCAGAAAAACCAGATCTTCCATCATTGCCTCAAACAAGCTTAACCCCTACCAAAATCACACTTCACAACTCAGCTTGTAAATGAACCTAAGTGTTTGAATAGTCTTAATTGGTAAGATCATAAGTTGAAAATTTAGCTCGCTACTCCCTTCTAAAAAGACCCTCTTTTTCACAAGGATAAAGCATCTTAAATATTCATGAATAAAGTGATAGAACTATTACTTTCATAAATGAAAAACATTCATTTCAAAAATGGAATTATTGATATCAATATTTGTCGTTTTGATCACATAATTTTAGGCGTAGTTTATATTTTGTCGAAACGAGAGCGAACTAGTTTATATCGTTCTATTTCGTCAGGAGATATAAGACCAGCAAGATTATCTCTTTGTTAACAAGCAAAGTTTTATTAACAAGTAAATGCGAGTAGCAAGACATATTCAAACTGTGTTTTATATGAGCTTACACTGTTAAATATAAGGTTTTATTATGAGGCTTAATGGGATAAGTGGTGACATTCTTGTTGCTGCTAAAAGAGTTGTTCTCTGCCAAGTAGTATTAGCCGTCGGTGTAGTTTTATATGAAGTGTTTTTTGGTAATAAAGTAGATATGGAATCGTCGGCTTTGGGTATCGGAATTGCGATGCTACCTCCGCTGTTTGGTTTTATATATGCAAGCCTAAAGGTGCGCAAGAATCCTAATTATAGTTTACGTGACTTAATGCAAATGAGTCGTGTCGTGAAAATAACTTATACGTTCTTAATGTTTATCTTGGCGT
The DNA here is from genome assembly GCF_041469505.1 of Vibrio sp. 10N.286.49.E11. Lineage (NCBI taxonomy): Bacteria > Pseudomonadati > Pseudomonadota > Gammaproteobacteria > Vibrionales > Vibrionaceae > Vibrio > Vibrio sp. 10N.286.49.E11. The sequence goes on along the minus strand of NZ_JBFRKQ010000010.1, from coordinate 54,970 downwards.
TCCAGTTTTTCAAATTGGATAACCCAGTAATATTGTACGCATATATTCTCACTATGGTTGGGTACTTCTTAACACCATTTATTACTGCCTCTACAAGATCGGAGTACGTGTAGTATGGATCAAGTAACTACCGCTCACGAATACATAGAGCATCACTTAACCTTCTTAACTACAGGTGATGGTTTCTGGGCGTTCAACATCGACTCGATGTTGGTATCTTGGATTACGGGTTTACTGTTTATTGGAGCTTTTCGATACGTAGTGACTAAGGGCACCAGCGGTGTACCAGGTCGATTTCAATGTTTTATCGAACTGATATTTGATTTTGTAAACAACCTAGTAAAAGAGATTTTTCAAGCGGAGGATAAATTAATAGGGCCACTGGCATTAACCACTTTTGTTTGGGTGTTGTTAATGAACGCGGTCGATTTATTACCAATAGATTTCATACCAGCATTAAGTCGTGCAATGGGTCTAGAACACTTTAGAGATCTACCAACGGCGGACGTAAATATTCCAATGTCGATGGCACTCGGTGTATTTATCTTACTGTTGACTTATACATTTAAAAATAAAGGATTGAAAGGCTTTATCAAAGAGCTTACTACGCAGCCATTTGATAACCCTCTTTTATACCCTGTTAACTTAGTTCTTGAATTAATAACATTAATTTCAAAACCTATATCACTAGGCTTACGATTATTTGGAAACATGTATGCAGGTGAGATGATATTTATTCTGATCGCATTAATGCCATGGTGGATGCAATGGGCACTGAGTGTTCCTTGGGCACTATTCCACATATTAATCGTATTCTTGCAAGCATTTATATTTATGGTACTGACCGTTGTTTATTTAGGTATGGCAACAGAAGAACACCACTAATTAATAACTAAAAAATTTAACTAAAAAATTATTTATCGGAGATACAAATGGATATCGTAAGCGCAGTTTTATATGTAGCAGGTGCATTACTGATCGGTTTAGGTGCAGCAGGTGCAGCATCTGGTATTGGTAACTTAGCAGGTAAATACCTTGAAGGTGTTGCGCGTCAACCAGACCTTACTCCAATGCTTCGTACTCAATTCTTCATCATGATGGGTCTTGTGGATGCAGTACCGATGATCGGTGTTGGTATCGGTCTATACATCATCTTCGCCGTGGCTTAATCAAACCGCTTTGAAAGATCGATTTATACATAATCAAGATTTAGTGAGGAAGGTATGAACTTAAATGCAAGCATGCTTGGACAAGCAATCTCATTCGTGATTTTTGTTTGGCTCTGCATGAAATATGTATGGCCCCCTCTCACCGCGATGTTAGACGAGCGCCAAAAAGAAATCGCTGATGGTTTACGCCACTCAGAGAACGCTGCGAAAGAGCTAGAACTAGCAAAATCAAATGGCGCGCAACTCATCGAAGATGCAAGAAAAGATGTGACTGAACTGGTTGAACAGGGCCGAAAACGCCGCAATGAAATCATCAGCTTAGCGCAACAAGAAGCCGAGCAAGAAAAGGCACGCATCTTAGAACAAGGTAGAGCTGAGCTAGAAGGCGAACGCCAAAAGATACGCCGTGAACTTCAGGCAGATATGGCAGACGCAGTAATTCAAAGTGCACAGAAACTGATTAGCAAAAACCTAGATTCCGCAACGAACCGAGCGCTAGTTGACCAAATGATTAGCGAACTCTAAGGAGAGGCAATATGTCAGATTACACCAATATTGCTCATCCCTACGCCAAAGCATCGTTTGAATTTGCTTTAGGTGAAAACCAGTTACAAGAGTGGCACTCAATGCTGTCCATTCTTGTGGCTGTCGCGGAAGAAGAAACGATCGCTAGTCAGATTTCTTCAGCAGAAGGTGCTTCTACACACCAAACAGAAGAGCTGGCAAACCTCATCATTCATATTTGCCAAGGACTCGTTGATGACCACGTCATTAATCTCATTCGAGTCTTGGCCGAGAACGGCCGCCTTTCTGTTGTAAGAGACCTGTTTGAATTGTACTGCGAGCTAAAGGACGAACATGAACGTGTAGTGCCTGTCACTGTCACCAGTTCAGAAATGCTGACACAAGATCAAGTTACGTCACTAACAGCTGCACTTGAGAAGAAATTAGAGCGTCAGGTTGAAATGAAGCAGGTTATTGATGACACGTTAGTGGGTGGAATGGTCATCAAAGCGGGTGAAACCGTTATCGATGGTTCTTTAAACACATCAATTGACCGATTGGCTCATCAACTTCACGCGAGATAGGTAACAATTATGCAATTAAATTCAAATGAAATCAGCGATCTAATCAAAGAACGCATCTCGAAATTTAATGTGAGCACCGAGGCTCGCAATGAAGGCACTATCGTATCGGTTCGTGATGGCATCATCACAATCAATGGCCTTGCTGATGTTATGCAAGGCGAGATGATTGAGCTACCAGGTGGCAAATACGCACTCGCACTTAACCTCGATACTCACTCAGTAGGTGCGGTGGTTATGGGCCCCTACACTGACCTCTCTGAAGGTATGAAAGTGAAAGGTACAGGTCGTATCTTAGAAGTACCTGTAGGTAACGGACTTCTTGGTCGTGTAGTCAACACATTAGGCGAGCCAATCGATGGCAAAGGCCCAGTGAGTTGTGACCGACTCGACCCTGTAGAAGTGATTGCACCGGGTGTAATCGAACGTAAGTCTGTTGATCAACCTATTCAAACTGGTTATAAAGCGGTTGATACCATGGTGCCAATCGGTCGTGGTCAACGTGAGCTTATCATTGGTGACCGTCAGACGGGTAAAACAGCGTTAGCTATCGATGCGATCATCAATCAGAAAGATTCTGGCATCAAATGTGTGTATGTAGCGATTGGCCAAAAAGCCTCCACTATCGCTAATGTGGTTCGTAAACTCGAAGACCACGATGCGCTAAAAAACACCATCGTAGTCGTGGCATCAGCATCAGAGTCTGCAGCGCTTCAATACCTAGCCCCCTATGCGGGTTGCACCATGGGTGAATACTTCCGTGACCGCGGTGAAGATGCGCTGATCATCTATGATGACCTATCAAAACAAGCCGTTGCTTACCGTCAAATCTCATTGCTATTGAAACGCCCACCGGGTCGTGAAGCCTTCCCTGGCGACGTATTCTACCTTCACTCACGCCTGCTAGAACGTGCAGCACGAGTGAATGCAGAGTATGTAGAGAAGTTCACTAACGGTAAAGTGAAAGGCCAAACAGGCTCATTAACGGCGCTTCCTATTATTGAAACTCAGGCGGGTGATGTATCAGCGTTTGTACCAACCAACGTAATCTCAATCACTGATGGTCAGGTTTTCCTTCAAACCCAACTGTTTAACTCAGGCTTACGTCCTGCAGTAGACCCAGGTATCTCGGTATCTCGTGTGGGTGGTGCGGCGCAATGCAAGATCATCAAGAAACTGTCTGGTGGTATCCGTACTTCATTAGCTCAATATCGCGAGCTGGCGGCCTTTGCTCAATTCTCTTCTGACTTAGATGAGATGACGCGCAAACAGCTAGACCATGGTGAGCGTGTTACCGAATTAATGAAGCAAAAACAATACTCTCCAATGTCAGTCGCTGAGCAAGCAACGGTTATCTACGCAGCAGAGAAAGGCTACTTGGTCGGTGTTGAGCTAAACAACATTGCCCGTTTTGAAGAAGAGCTGATTGCTTATGCCAAAGGTCAGAACCCTGCGTTGTTCGAAAAAATCAACGCGACAGGCGATTACAATGACGAAATCGACGGTGCTCTTAAAGAGATCCTAGAAGGTTTTGTTGGGATGAAAGCTTGGTAAGTGCTCCGGTTTGTTAGCTGGAAATCAAAACAAATAGGAGCAGATTATGGCAAGTACTAAAGAAATTCGCACCAAGATAGCCAGTGTTAGTAACACTCAGAAAATCACTAGCGCAATGGAAATGGTTGCAGCAAGTAAGATGCGCAAGGTTCAAGACAACATGACGCTAACTCGCCCCTACGCCGAGAACATGCGCAAAGTTATCTCTCATGTTGCATCGGGTTCCCTGGAGTACCAGCACCCTTACCTGCAACAGCGTGAACCTAAGCGTGTCGCTTACATCATTATCTCGTCCGATCGCGGCTTGTGTGGTGGCTTGAACTCAAACTTGTTCAAGAAAGTGTTAGAAGAAATGGAGCAATGGCGCACCAAGGGAGTCGAGGTAGAAACAACCTTAGTGGGATCTAAGGCTATCTCGTTCTTCCAACGCGGCGGCAACGTTATTGCACAAACGTCAGGTCTTGGCGATACACCTAAGTTAGAAGACATCTTAGGTACGGTGAATGCGATGCTCGGGCATTACGACGAAGGTAAAATCGATAGCTTGTATCTCGTTTACAACCAGTTCGTCAACACCATGGTTCAAGCGCCAACGACCTTGCAGTTGCTCCCCCACCCTTCGGATTCTGAGGAAGGTGGTGAGCCTAAAAAAGCGCGTCGTTGGGACTACATCTATGAGCAAGCACCCAAAGACATACTCTCAGAACTGTTACATCGATACATCGAATCGCAAGTGTATCAAGGCATTGTTGAGAGCATTGCCTGTGAGCAAGCAGCCCGAATGGTCGCTATGAAAGCGGCGACTGATAACGCAGGCCAACTCATTGATGACTTGCAGTTGGTCTACAACAAGGTGCGTCAGGCTGCCATTACCCAAGAGCTGAGTGAAATAGTCTCAGGTGCCCAAGCTGTCTAGGGCTAGAAAAGACTGGGTCAAGAACAGAATTTGAGGATTTAAGAATGAGTGTTGGAAAAATAGTTAAAGTAATCGGCGCGGTGGTTGACGTCGAGTTCAGCGGCGGCAACAGCCCACGCGTTTATGATGCATTGAAAGTGACTAGCGACGAAGCAAGCTCGTTAGTATTGGAAGTACAACAACAACTGGGTAGCAATATCGTTCGTTGTATTGCAATGGGTACGTCAGATGGCTTACGTCGTGGCCTAACGGTTGAAAACACAGGCTCTCCAATCACGGTTCCTGTCGGCGAAGAAACGCTAGGCCGTATCATGAACGTGCTTGGTCAACCTATCGATGAGTGTGGTGAAATCGGTCAGAAAGAAAACTACGAGATTCACCGTGAAGCCCCTTCTTATGAAGAACAAGCAAACAGCACTGAGCTTCTAGAAACAGGCGTTAAGGTTATCGACCTTATCTGTCCATTCGCTAAGGGTGGTAAAATTGGTCTGTTCGGTGGTGCTGGTGTAGGTAAAACCGTCAACATGATGGAACTTATCAACAACATCGCCAAAGCCCACTCAGGTCTTTCTGTGTTTACCGGTGTAGGTGAGCGTACTCGTGAAGGTAACGACTTCTACTACGAGATGAAAGAAGCAGGTGTACTAGACAAAGTAGCCATGGTTTACGGTCAAATGAACGAGCCACCGGGAAACCGTCTACGTGTAGCACTTACAGGCCTAACTATGGCTGAGCGCTTCCGTGATGAAGGTCGTGACGTACTGTTGTTCATTGATAACATTTACCGTTACACGCTTGCGGGAACAGAAGTATCAGCTCTGCTAGGTCGTATGCCTTCAGCAGTAGGTTACCAACCAACACTGGCTGAAGAGATGGGTGTGCTTCAAGAGCGTATCACTTCGACTAGACAAGGCTCTATCACGTCTATCCAAGCGGTATACGTACCTGCGGATGACTTAACCGATCCATCACCAGCAACAACCTTTGCTCACTTAGATGCGACCGTTGTACTGTCTCGTAATATCGCGGCATTGGGTCTCTACCCTGCGATTGATCCATTGGATTCAACCTCTCGTCAATTGGACCCACTTGTGGTTGGTCAAGAGCACTACGACATTGCACAAAAAGTACAAACAACGCTGCAACGCTACAAAGAGCTAAAAGACATCATCGCGATTCTTGGTATGGATGAGCTGTCTACTGAAGACAAACAGACCGTATCTCGCGCTCGTAAGATTGAACGTTTCTTAACGCAGCCTTACCACGTAGCCGAAGTGTTTACCGGTCAGAAAGGTGTCTTTGTACCGCTAAGCGAAACACTAAGAGGCTTTAAAGGTCTATTGAGCGGTGAATATGACGATATCCCAGAGCAAGCGTTCTTGTACTGTGGCTCTATCGACGAAGTGCTTAACAAAGCAAAATCACTCTAAGAGGCAGGTGCACCATGGCTATCGGAATTACAGATAATACATTTCAACTTAATATTGTAAGTGCGGAAGGTACGCTGTTTTCAGGTCCAGCGTATGCCCTAGCCGTTTCTGGCGCTGACGGTGAACTGGGGATCCGCCCCGGTCACTCCCCGCTTCTCAGTAAGATCAAACCGGGCGTAACCGTGTTTGTTACAGACCCTAAATCAGAAGGCCAAGTGCTGTATGTCTCTGGTGGGATGCTGGAAGTTCAGCCGGATGTGGTTACGTTATTAGCCGACACGGCCTTGCATGGTAAAGACATTGACCGCGCTCGCGCAGAAGAAGCGAAATATGCCGCTCTAGAGAACATCAACAAGGGCAACATAGACATTAACTTTGCACAAGCTCAGCTAGAACTAGCGAAAGCCGTTGCTCAGTTACGTGCATCAGAGCTAACTTCTTCTCACACAAGACACTGAGAATAAGCGTTATTGGCCGTTAGCTGTGCTAGCAAACAAATACAAAAAAGGCTCACTAACTAGTGAGCCTTTTGATATCTGCGTAACGTAAAACCTAGGTCTAACGTTGCTTGATGTTCAAACGAATAGTTTTAAAAGATTCGTTTTAGAAAAGCAGTTTAGAGCAGTCGTTTAGAACTGTAGTTTAAAAGAACTCAATCGAATTACGGCCGCTTTTGTCATCACGTGTTGGCTTTGGCGTATCCGCTTTCTTTTTCGGTTTCTTCTCTTTTTTCTCTTTCTTTGGTTCAGCCTTTGCGCTTAGCATTTCTGCTTTGCTTTTCTTAGATTCCTTCTTCTTAGAATCCTTTTTAGACTGACCTTTCTTCGCCTTGTTCTCTTTTTTAGGCGTTTTTTTCTTTTTCGGCTTTTCTGATTCTTCTTGTACTGGCTGATCACACACCACTACATAGTATTCTTGGTTGAATTCAAAGAAGTCGCCATCGTACATTTTACGACGCTTACGGGTTTCTAGCTCACCATTTACCGCTACGTAGCCTTCAGAGATGATGTGCTTAGCTTCACCGCCACCACTCACTAGGTTAGCAATTTTAAACACTTTGTAGAGCTCGATTGGCTGTGATGAAACATCAATACCAATTGCTTCAATTTCAATCTCTTCGCCTTCTTCGCCCAGCTCTTGGCCTTCGTAATCAGCGTCTTCGTAATGTTCTTGGTCCATGGTGACCTCTACCTAAATATGTACTTCTGAAATATTGGGCGCAGTGTAATCTTAAAACAACGAAATGACCATGTTGAATTCAACCAGAGCCCATTTGTTTTAAACAAACCCTCTGCGTTATAAAACACCACCAACATTCGAAAGACTCACCAACTGCTTAGTATATTCATGCTGCGGATTACCAAACAAAGTCTCAGTGTCGCCCTTCTCTATTACCTCGCCAGCTTTCATGACGATGGTGTAATGACACAAGGATTTCACGACATTCAGATCATGACTGATAAACAAATAGGTCAGGCCATACTTTTCTTGAAGTGACTTCAGCAAATCCAATACTTGAGCTTGAACGGTTCTGTCCAATGACGATGTTGGTTCATCGAGCAGGATAAACTCTGGCTTTAAAATCAAAGCTCGAGCAATCGCAATACGCTGCCTTTGGCCTCCAGAAAACTCATTCGGGTAACGATGGCGAGTCTCAGGATCGAGGTCGACCTCTTTCATGACGTCACAGATGCGTTGATCGAGTTCAGTGTCGTCCAATTGTTGATGCACTAACAAACCTTCGCCAATCACCTGAGCGACCGACATTCTCGGGTTTAGCGCAGAAAACGGGTCTTGAAAGACTACTTGCATACGGCTTCTAAACGGAAGCATCTGTTTTCGATCTAAACCTTGAAGCTGTTCACTCGAGTAGGTGATTGACCCTTCACTATCTACCAGCTTAAGTATCGCCATACCGGTCGTCGATTTACCAGAACCACTTTCGCCAACCAAACCGATTGAGTGCCCTTTCTTCAAAGTGAACTCCATGTCGGTCACAGCTTTAACATGAGAAATGGTGCGCTTGAATAAACCGCCCGTGATCGGGAACCAAACACGAAGTTGATTTACATCGAGTAGCGGTTTGCTTTCGGGTGACACAGGAACGGGCAAACCTTTCGGATCAGAGTTAATAAGTTTTTGAGTGTAAGGGTGAGCAGGCGCGTTAAACAGGGTATGACAGTCGTTACTTTCGACCAAGCGACCATCTTTCATTACTGCTACTCTGTCGGCAATCTTACGAACGATACTCAAGTCATGAGTAATGAAAAGCATTGCCATACCCAGCTCTTGCTGCAGGTCTTTTAGAAGGTCGAGGATCTGCGCTTGCACCGATACATCCAAAGCCGTTGTCGGCTCATCAGCAATAAGCAGCTCTGGTTCGTTAATTAGAGCCATTGCAATCATTACACGCTGACGTTCTCCACCAGATAGCTCGTGCGGATAGGCTGAAATCTTTTGCTCAGGATAGCGAATGCCAACCTTTGAAAGCCACTCTATCGCCAAGGCTTGTGCTTTGTTGGTTCGCATACCACGATGAATTGCTAAGGTTTCAACAAGCTGTTTTCCAATTCGATGAAGCGGATTTAGGGAAACCATAGGCTCTTGGAAGATCATTCCAATACGACCACCACGAATCCCACGTAGCTGTCTTTCAGAACAACTCAGAATATCGGTGCCAGAGAAATTGATCTTACCGTTTAAGTAATGAGACGAGCCTTTTGGTAACAGCTTTAAAATCGAGTTAGCCGTGACCGATTTTCCGGAACCACTCTCACCCACCAGCGCTAATGTCTCACCTTTGTATATTTCTAAAGAGACATCTTGTGTCACTTGCTCTATCGAGTTTTTTCGCCCGAAACCGACAGACAGTTTATCTATGGTCAAAACCGGAGAAGCAGGCGTTGTATTTGAAGTCATAACCTATCCTTACTTCTGTTGATGCGGGTCGAAAGCATCACGCACCGCTTCACCAACGAAGACCAGTAACGTAAGCATCAGTGAAAGCACGACGAAGGCAGAAATGCCAAGCCAAGGCGCTTGTAAGTTAGCTTTACCTTGCGCCAACAACTCGCCTAACGAAGGCGAACCCGCAGGAAGACCAAAGCCCAAGAAGTCTAACGAAGTCAGTGTGGTCACCGAGCCTGAAAGAATAAACGGCATCATGGTTAACGATGCAACCATCGCGTTAGGTAACATGTGACGAAGCATAATACGTTTGTCATCAACACCCATGGCTTGCGCGGCTCGCACATAATCGAAGTTTCGGCAGCGTAAAAATTCCGCTCGCACGATGCCGACTAAACTCATCCAACTAAACAGCACCATAATCCCGAGCAACCACCAGAAATTCGGCTCAATAAAACTCGACAAAATAATCAGCAAGAACAGGGTCGGCATACCAGACCAGACTTCAATGAAGCGTTGTCCGAATAGATCAACCCAGCCACCGTAGTAGCCTTGTGTTGCGCCAACCACGACACCAATCACGCTCGATACAATGGTCAGAATAAAACCAAATAGAACGGAAATACGGAAGCCATAAATGATACGAGCTAATACATCTCGCCCCTTATCATCAGTCCCTAACCAGTTCACCGAATCGGGCTCCGATGGCACCGCACCTGAAATATCGAAGTTTATTGTGTCGTAGCTAAACGGAATGATTGGCCACACGATGTAACCGTTGTCTTCAATGAGCTCGATAACATACGGGTCTTTGTAGTCGGCCTCGGTTTCAAACTCACCACCAAACTCCGTCTCGGCATATTCATTGATAACAGGCACAAACCACTGATTATCATAAGAAACCAAGAGTGGTTTATCATTGGCAATGATCTCAGCGAACAGGCTCAAGCCAAACAAGATGGTAAATATCCAAAGGGAGATAAAACCACGCTTGTTTGCTTTAAAACGTAACCAACGAGCTTCAGCTAAAGGGTTGTTAAACATTTATTATCAATACCTTGTTATTCGTTCGCCATTAACGCGCTTCAAAATCAATTCGAGGATCAACCCAGGTATACGTCAGGTCGGAGATAATGCTCAGCACCAAGCCAAGCAAGGTCATGATATAGAGAGAGCTGAACACCACGGGATAGTCACGTTGAATGGTTGATTCAAAGCCAAGCAGACCAATTCCTTCGAGTGAAAACATCACTTCAATCAACATAGAACCCGTGAAGAAAATACTAATAAATGCGCTTGGGAAACCCGCAATAATGATCAGCATGGCGTTACGGAAAACGTGCTTATAAAGAATACTGCTCTCGTCCAAGCCTTTCGCTCTCGCAGTCACTACATATTGCTTATTGATTTCATCAAGGAAGGAGTTTTTGGTCAGCATGCTGAGCGTGGCGAATCCACCGATAACCATGGCGAAAATGGGCAACGCCAAGTGCCAGAAGTAGTCGCCAATTTGCTGATACCAGTTGAGCTGGTCGAAGTTACTCGACACAAGCCCTCGCAATGGGAACCAACTGAAGTAGTTACCGCTTGCAAACAAGATAATCAGAATAATCGCAAACAAGAAGCCCGGCACCGCGTAGCCGACAATCACCACCGCGCTCGACCAAATATCAAAGCGAGAGCCGTGATGTATCGCCTTCATAATGCCTAAGGGTATCGAAATCACATAGATGATTAACGTACTCCACAACCCTAAGGAAATGGAGACAGGTAAACGCTCAATGATCAAATCAATCACGTTACCACCCTTAAACAGGCTTTCACCAAAGTTAAAGGTCGCGTAGTTTTTCAACATATCGAAGTAGCGAACGTGAATCGGTTTATCAAACCCAAACTGCTTTTTGATCTCTTCAACCACTTCAGGATCAAGCCCGCGTGAGCCTTTATAGCCACTGGCAGACGCTTGATCACTTTCACTTAAATCAACTTCTTGTCCACCACCAGAAAAACGCTCCATAATGCCAGAGTTATGCCCTTCTAATTGAGCAACAGCTTGCTCTACCGGGCCTCCAGGCGCTATCTGGATGATGAAAAAGTTGATGGTGATGATCGCCCACAGCGTGGGGATCACCAACAATAAACGTCGAAATATATACGCGGCCATGCTAACTAACTCCTAGCGACGTTTTTCAGGAAGCAAAGCCGCCTTCTCTTCTGAAATCCACCATGTATCGATACCTAAATCGTATTTAGGCAATACATCTGGACGCTCAAACTTGTCCCACATTGCTACGCGATACTCGCCAACGTGCCATTGCGGGATGTTGTAGAAATTCCACTGCAATACTCGGTCTAGTGAACGACCTAGTGTAAGAAGCTTTTCAGGGTGCTGTTGGTTACGCGCAATTTCTTCTGTTAACGCGTCAACCACTGGATCGATAACACCTGCAGTATTGTAAGTAGAATCAATGTAGTTAGAGTTCCAAACGATCATTAAGTTCGGGCTAGGATAAGGGTTTGCGGAAAATGACGACGAAACCATGTCGAAATCACGATCACGCAAGCGCTTGATGTATTGAGTGGTATCGATGGTACGGATCTTCATCTCAATACCCATGCGCTTAAGGTTCTTTTGAACCGGCGTTGCGATACGTTCCGTGGTTGGGCTGTAAATCAACAACTCAAATGACATCGGCTTGCCAGTCTTTTCGTTGGTCATGACTTTGTCTTTCAGCACCCAACCCGCTTCTTTCAACAATTTGAAAGCGGTACGCATTTGGCTACGAATACGGCCGCTGCCATCGGTAACGGGAGGTTGGAATTCCTCGGTGAAAACTCGCGGTGGAATCTGATCTTTGTATTGAGACAACAACTCGACTTCCGCTTCGCTTGGTAAGCCTTTCGCTTCATAGTCTGTGTTTTGGAAGTAGCTGCGAGTACGTTTGTACTGACCATAGAACATGTTCTTGTTCATCCACTCAAAGTCCATCGCATAGGTTAACGCTTCACGCACTTTAGGATCCGAGAACACAGGTGATTGAATGTTGAAGACGAAACCTTGAGTCGTTTCAGGCTTCTCGTGGTTGATCTCTTCTTTAATGATGTAGCCTTTATCGAAGTTCGCGCCCGTATAAGAGTTAGCCCAGAACTTAGCCGAATTCTCGGTTCGAAGATCGAACTCCCCTGCTTTGAACGCTTCCAACATTACCGTGTCGTCACGGTAGTAATCGTATTGCACCTGCTTGAAGTTATTGCGACCAACGTTAACTGGTAGGTCTGCTGCCCAGTAGTTTTCATCTAGACCATAGGTAACACTTTGGCCTGATTTGTAGCTGATGATCTTATAAGGACCACTACCGACTGGTGGCTCACTTAGAGGTTCAGACAGCTTTCTGTCTTTCCAGAAATGTTTCGGCAATACACGAGTGCTTTGCGCGAAGCTAAACAGTTTTTCGCGGTTTGGACTGTTCATTTCAATACGAACAACCAAATCAGAGACCGCTTTTACTGACTTAATCTCTTTGTAGTACACACGATACTGAGGCACGCCCTCGGTTGAGAACTTGTCAAAAGTAAAGGCAACATCATGCGCAGTGATAGGCTCGCCATCTTGGAATTTAGCATTTGGGTTGATGTCGATTTCCATCCAAGTGAAATCACTGGAGTAGCGAACCTTTGAAGCGATCAATGGATAGTACGCATCAATCTCGTCACTCGGAGAAAACATCAAGGTATCGTAAATCTCTCCGGTATAACTTGCAGCAACGCCGCGGGAACCGAATCGATTAAAGCTATCGTACGTACCTATGCTGCCATAGGTCACTTTGCCCTGCTTTGGCGCATCAGGATTAACGTAATCGAAGTGAGTGAAATCGGCTGGATATTTTGCTTCACCAAAACCAACCAGTTGTGTGGTTTCAATAACGGTGACAGCAGGAGTTGATTGGGTTTCAGAAGCGTAAGTAACGGAGGGTTGTAAAGCAATAAGCGGCAACATGATTGCACATGACTTCAAATTAAACCTGAAAAACTGAGTGCGTTGCGAGGCTTTGCGTCGAAAAACTGTTCCCATTTGACTCTCCCTTCAAATGTCATGAATTCTATATTCAAGTTGATTTATCGGCTTTGAATGCATGCCGTTAAATCAAGTATAGGTTCAAATCTAACATCATGTAATAACTAATAAAACCATCAGCACTCTATCTCTGACGGTTTATTTACAAATTACTCGTCACCGCTCGAAGTTATTGGATGCAGTGAGCTTTGATTGCTTAGCCTGAATGACACAAGCCTCAACGGCTAAGATTCCTTTGGTTGGCTTCTAAAGTGAAATTTAGGCTCTAAATAATCAACAAACTATACTTTTACTGGAGTATCCTTGCAGCCTAGGTCTAAATGGAATGACACTTTGAACAAACCAAACCAAATAACATTCGCAACGTTCAACCTTCTGAACTATCTCGAGCCACCGAATGCTTATTATGATTTTGAGAACATCTACAGCTTCGAAGAATGGCAGAAGAAGCAACATTGGATGGCTGAAGCGATTCGTTCATTAGATTGCGATGTGATTGGCTTCCAAGAGATATTTAGCCCGCAGTCTTTAGAGCAATTGATGAACGAGCTAGGTTATCCATACTTTGCAGTGGTCGATAGCGCACACGTTGAAGATGATTACCTATACACCTCACCTGTCGTTGGTATTGCTTCCCGTTACCCTATTGAAAACGTTCAGCCTGTTACGCCAGATTCGACGTTACTGACAGCATTCAACCTTGGCGACAAATTCTCATTCAACAGAACACCTGTTCACGCGACGATTACGTTACCCCATTTAGGTTCAACCGACTGTTATGTGGTGCACTTCAAATCACAACGTCCGACAGAACCAAAAGCAGAATCTGTCGATACGAACAACGCTCAGCAAGGTGCAAAACCACAAAGTGACACGCTCACTCGTTTTCACCAAGAACGGCTTGGCTCTTGGCTATCCAGTGCCCAACGCGGCCTAGAAGCTCAGATGCTGCATCAATACATCACCAACCAACGCTACCAAACCGATCAACCTGTTGTGTTGATGGGTGATTTTAATAAGCCTCTATTTAATGATGAGTTTAAAGGGCTGTTGAGTTACTCAATCAACCGAGACGAAAACAGCAAGCATTGGCTATCCCACTTTCGATTAAAAGACAGCTGGGATCTTTACCATCAGCTACATGAAGAAGATTTGCTTGAACAGCGTAAGCCAACCCATTACTACGGCGCATCTGGGTCTGTACTGGACTACATTTTGATGTCGAACGAGTTTGATTGTCAGAACTCTTCAAGCTTAATGGAGATCTCTAGCTACACAGTGTTAGACCATCACCTCACCAATCCAAGCTTTGAACACGACCAATTCAGTACCGACCATGCCATCGTGTCTGTTACCGCTCATATTCGTGAAGCCTAGAGTTAAACATAAAAAAGCCGCAGTCAAAAACTGCGGCCTTCCACTTTAGCCAAACGGGTTGAGCTAACCGACGCCCCATTTAGAAACCGATTTACCGTTTAGCAAAGTATGAAACTTAGAATGTGTACATTGCGCCTAAGTAGAAAGAATCCAGAACAACAGTATCTTCTGTCTTGTGTCCGTTTTCGTAATCTTCGATATCAAAAGCATCGGCTTCGTACGCTAAGCGAAAGCTCAACGAAGACATTGTAGGTGGCGTATATCCAACACCAACACCCATACGGATGCCATCTCCCGAATCATCAAAACCATCTCCTGAAGGGCGAGAGCCATCAGCAAGCTTCATGTCTAGATCAATAGTCGACAGACCGATAGTGCCAAATGGACGAATGCCATTATCAAACGTGTAACCGAGGTTCGCCGTTACCGAAAAGATTTGAGGTGTCCAAGTGAAAACCTTATTACCAGATTTCGTTTTCAGGGCGATATCACCAAAATCTGTGTATTGAGCTTCAACCGAAACAATGCGGTTAAATTTGTAACCAGCAATTAATCGGTAAGTATTGTCTTCGGCTTTAAAAGTAATAGGCTCACTGATCGTGTCAGTTAACCCGCCCACTTCGACCATTAGCACACTTAAATAATTACCCGCTCCAACAGCAGGCCAATTTGCTCAATCTCCACAATTCAGAATAAGACGAACAGAAAACACGATGAACCACACAATAGACTTCAACGGCTTAATCATTGATATCGACGCTCGAACGATTACCAATCAGCAAGGAAATAAAATCACTTTGCGCCCTCACCTATTAGCAGTGCTCTGCTTGTTATTGGAAAATGTGGGAAGACCGATTTCAAGAGAGCATATTGTTGATGTGTGTTGGGGCGGACAACTCTCGTCACCGCATGTTCTTGCTAACGTCGTCTATAACCTACGCAATGTCTTCGCGCGATTAAGAGCACCCAACGTCCAGATCATTACCATCAGTAAGTTTGGATATGCGCTATCGATTGAACCTACATAAAGGATTTATGCAATCAATGGCGGTGACTAAGATCACCAAAAAACGCCCCATCGAAACGTTTCGATGATCATTATCACACTCTAAAACAATCAAACGTGCAAATGATAAATCAGACACTATTATCACTATCGAAACGTTTCGATGGCTTTTCTTGAGTTGTTCTCAACCCATCAAGCGTTATTTTTCGATAGGTCGTGATATGAAAAAAAGTACTCTAATAAACTCTGAACTCTCTTACCTAGTGGCGACTCTTGGCCACACAGATGAAATCACGATTTGTGACGCAGGCTTACCAATTCCAGACCACGTAACTCGTATTGATCTTGCTTTGACTCACGGTGTCCCAAGCTTTCAGCAAACGGTAAAAACCATGCTGGATGAATCTCAAATCGAAGGCGTTGTGATTGCAGAAGAATTTGCGAAAGTAAGCCCAGAACACCACGCAGCACTGATTGATTTAATCAAGACAGAAGAAGCACGTTGTGGCAAATCGCTTTCTATTACTTACATCACTCATGAAGAATTCAAGCAGCGAACGCATGAAAGCCGTGCAGTGATTCGCACAGGTGAATGCACACCATACGCAAATGTTATTTTCCAAGCTGGCGTAACCTTTTAGCTCAAGCAAAACGCAACGACAGCTCAGTGTCATCACTGAACCAAAACAATACATAGACAGAACAATCAAATACAACTGGCCCCGAGTAAAGGAACCGACATGACTCAAGCCATTTTAGAACTTAGCTCAATTGAGAAAGCCTTCCCTGGTGTTAAAGCACTGGATAAGGCAAGCCTCAACGTTTATCCAGGACGCGTAATGGCGTTAATGGGTGAAAACGGTGCGGGTAAATCAACGCTTATGAAAGTGCTTACGGGTATCTGCCACTTGGACGGCGGCACTATCGCCTACCAGGGAAAACCTGCTGCATTTAAAGGACCACGTGATTCTCAACAAGCAGGCATTAGCATCATTCACCAAGAACTGAATCTAATCCCTGAATTGACCATTGCCGAGAACATCTTCTTAGGTCGTGAAATCACAGGCACCATGGGTCGCATCTTGTGGAACGAGATGTACCAAGAAGCAGACAAGTTACTTAAACGCCTTAACGTGAAACACAGCTCAAAAACACCTTTAGGCCAGTTGAGCCTTGGTGAGCAGCAAATGGTAGAGATCGCGAAAGCACTATCGTTTGAATCTAAAGTCATCATCATGGATGAACCAACCGATGCGCTAACCGATACCGAAACTGAATCTCTGTTTAAGGTGATTAACGAACTGCGCGATGAAGGCTGTGGCATTGTTTACATCTCTCACCGTTTGAAAGAGATCTTTGAGATTTGCGATGACATCACCGTGCTTCGTGACGGTAAGTTCATTGGTCAGTGTGAAGTTAAAGACACCGACGAAGATGGCTTAATCGAAATGATGGTTGGCCGTAAGCTAGACGAACAATACCCACGTATCGGGCAGAGCCACGGTGAAACCTGTCTTGAAGTGATTGGCCTGACGGGTTCTGGTGTTCATGACGTGAGCTTTACTCTAAAGCGCGGCGAAATCCTGGGTGTATCTGGCCTTATGGGTGCAGGCCGAACTGAACTGATGAAAGTGATTTACGGTGCCCTTCCAAGTGAGCGCGGCGTCATCAACCTAGAAAACAAAACCATTAACCCTGTAAGCCCGAAAGATGGCTTGGCCAATGGCATTGCTTACATCTCTGAAGACCGTAAAGGCGATGGCCTTGTGCTAGGACTTTCAGTGAAAGAAAACATGTCGTTATGTGCACTGGATCTGCTGACTAAGAAAGGTCAAATCCAACATAAAGATGAAGTGATTGCAGTCGATGACTTCATCAAGCTGTTCAACATCAAAACCCCGACTCGCGAACAAATCATTGGCAACCTATCTGGTGGTAACCAACAGAAAGTGGCTATCGCTAAAGGCTTGATGACCAAACCAAAAGTACTGATTCTCGATGAACCAACGCGTGGTGTCGATGTCGGTGCGAAGAAAGAGATTTACCAACTCATTAATAAATTTAAAGCCGACGGCATGAGCATCATTTTGGTCTCGTCTGAAATGCCAGAAGTGTTAGGAATGAGTGACCGCATCATGGTGATGCATGAAGGCCGTGTAAGCGGTGAATTTGATGCTAAAGAAGCAAACCAAGAATTATTACTGGCGTGTGCGGTCGGTAAAAAGATCAACGAGGACGCAGCATGAGTACTAAAACCATGAGCAAAACAACTGAAGCTCCAAAGAAAAAACCGTTAATCAGCAAAGAGTGGCTGATTGATCAAAAGTCATTGATTGCTTTGATCTTCCTGATTGTTGTCGTTTCTTTCTTAAACCCGAACTTCTTTACTGTCGACAACATCCTGAACATTCTGCGCCAAACCTCGGTTAACGCGATTATCGCTGTGGGTATGACGTTGGTTATCTTAACCGCGGGTATCGACTTGAGTGTTGGTTCTGTACTGGCACTTTGTGGTGCGTTCGCAGCCAGCATGATTGGTATGGAAATCCCAGTGATGATCGCAGTGCCAACCGCTCTAGTAGCAGGTGCAGCATTGGGTGCTATCAGTGGTGTGATTATCGCCAAGGGTAAGGTTCAAGCCTTCATCGCAACGCTTGTAACCATGACTCTATTACGCGGCGTAACCATGGTTTACACCGATGGTCGTCCTATCTCGACTGGTTTTACTGACACAGCAGACGCATTCGCTTGGTTCGGTACAGGCTACGCAATGGGCATCCCAGTTCCAGTATGGATCATGGTCGTGGTATTCGCTGCGGTATGGTACCTACTGAACCACACACGCTTTGGTCGTTACGTTTACGCACTGGGTGGCAACGAATCAGCAACTCGCCTATCAGGCATCGACGTAGACAAAGTGAAAATCGGCGTTTACGCAATCTGTGGTCTGTTAGCAGCGGTGGCTGGCATCATCGTGGCATCTCGATTGTCATCAGCTCAACCTACCGCAGGTATGGGTTATGAGCTAGACGCCATTGCAGCCGTAGTTCTTGGCGGCACAAGCTTGGCCGGCGGTCGTGGCCGTATCATGGGCACATTGATTGGTGCTCTGATTATCGGCTTCCTAAACAACGCCCTAAACCTACTAGACGTATCTTCTTACTACCAGATGATTGCAAAAGCAGTGGTTATTCTTCTGGCAGTATTGGTCGACAACAAAAACAAATAAAACCTATTCACACTCTAGGTTAATACAAGTAACACTCTAGTTTAATAAAAGTAACAGTTTGTTTTACCTTAAAATATTAGAATCTATAAATAATGTAACAACGAGCTAGGACTCACCTCTTAGCTCCCCCTACACAAAGGACTTACACCATGAAAAAATTAGCGACTCTTATTTCTGCTGCTCTTCTTTCTACAACGGTATCTGTGTCTGCACAGGCGCAAGATACAATGGCAATCGTTCTATCTACATTGAACAACCCATTCTTCGTAACCATGAAAGATGGCGCAGAAGCGAAAGCAGAAGAGCTAGGCTACAAGCTTATCGTTCTTGATTCTCAAAACGACCCAAGCAAAGAGCTTTCGAACATTGAAGATCTAACCATTCGTGGTGTTAAGGCAATCCTGATCAACCCAACAGATTCAGACGCCGTGTCTAACGCAATTCGCATGGCTAACCGTTCAAACATCCCAGTACTAACACTAGACCGTGGTGCAAGCCGTGGTGACGTAGTAAGCCACATCGCTTCTGATAACGTAATCGGTGGTGAAATGGCAGGTCACTTCATCATGGAAAAAGTGGGCGAAAAAGCGAAAGTAATCCAACTTGAAGGTATTGCTGGTACTTCTGCAGCTCGTGAACGTGGTGAAGGCTTCATGAATGCAGTAAACGGCAGCGACCTTGAGCTTCTTGCAAGCCAACCTGCTGATTTCGACCGTACTAAAGGTCTGAACGTAATGGAAAACTTGCTTGCTGCTAACCCAGATGTACAAGCAGTATTTGCTCAAAACGATGAAATGGCACTAGGTGCACTTCGCGCAG
The DNA here is from genome assembly GCF_041469505.1 of Vibrio sp. 10N.286.49.E11. Lineage (NCBI taxonomy): Bacteria > Pseudomonadati > Pseudomonadota > Gammaproteobacteria > Vibrionales > Vibrionaceae > Vibrio > Vibrio sp. 10N.286.49.E11. Next base: position 35,403 of record NZ_JBFRKQ010000010.1, on the reverse strand, counting down.
TTCAAGCGTCAGGTAAAGAAGTGATGATCGTTGGCTTTGATGGCACAGACGACGGCATCGCTGCTGTTAACCGCGGCCTACTAGGCGCTACAGTTGCACAACAACCTGACCTAATCGGTTCTCTAGGTATCGAAATGGCAGACAAAGTACTGAAAGGCGAAACAGTAGACGAGTACGTACCAGTACCTCTAAAAATCATCGCTAAGTAATCGTTACTAGGTAACGCGATATAAAGCAGGGAGTTCCCTATCTCCCTGCTTTGATTGGCTCGCTGACTCAAACAAAAGCAAACCCCGACAGTGCATCGCTGTTTCTCATTCCGCTCACAAAAGAGAGCGCACTTAACACCATGAGAAAGACCCATGCATTTTCAAATACGATATATCATAAGGCTCGTATCATGACTCAACTGATTGTTTTAGGTAGCGTTAACGCTGACCACGTACTGCAAGTTCCTTCGTTCCCTCGTCCGGGTGAAACCTTGATTGGCGGTAACTATCAGGTCATCCCTGGCGGTAAAGGCGCAAACCAAGCAGTCGCTGCTGCGCGATTAAACGCAGATATCGGCTTCATCGCCTGTGTCGGTGACGACCCATTCGGCATCAACATTCGTCAAGACTTCGCTAAAGACGGCATCAACATCGACGGTGTTATCGTGGCAGACAACACGCCAACTGGCATCGCGATGATCCAAGTATCCGCAACGGGTGAAAACAGCATCTGTCTTTCTGCAGAAGCTAATGACAAGCTGACTTGCGACCAAATCGAACCACATCTAGAGAAGATTCGCGGAGCCAAATACCTGCTAACTCAACTTGAAACGCCAATTGAAGGTATTGAGTACGCTGCGAAAGTAGCAAAAGAGAGTGGCACGCAAGTCATTCTAAACCCGGCTCCTGCTCGTCCATTATCGGATTCACTGCTTGCTTGTGTTGACGTGATTACACCGAACGAAACTGAAGCAGAAGTGCTGACAGGCATTACCGTGACGGACAACGCGTCTGCTCATCAGGCTGCGTTGGCTCTGCATGCTAAAGGCATAGAAACGGTAATGATCACGCTAGGCGCGAAAGGCGTGTGGGTGAGTCATCGCGGTCAAGGCAATGAAGCCAGCGAAGGTGAATTAATCGCAGGTTTCCGTGTTGAAGCAACAGATACAACTGCCGCAGGTGACACCTTTAACGGCGCGTTGGTGACAGGCTTGCTTGAAGATATGCCACTTGAGCGTGCGATTAAATTTGCTCATGCTGCAGCTGCTATCTCTGTGACACGCTTTGGTGCTCAAACGTCGATTCCAAGCCGTGCTGAAACTGATGCGTTCTTGGCAGAGCGACTGTCTGCTTAGTTTGATACCTATTTGAAGGCTTAACTCCTGAGCTAAACCGTGGTTAACGGATGTTAGCCTTCAAATTCGTTAACAACAAATAACAAGCATAAGCCCCTGTTTTCAGGCAGAATATCGCCCAACGTGGAAGGTTATTCCCACAAGGATTTTTTATGGCAACAATGAAAGACATCGCACGGCTCGCAAAGGTTTCGACTTCTACCGTGAGCCACGTGATCAACAAATCACGCTTTGTCAGTGAAGAGATTGCTGAGCGTGTTAACAGTGCGGCTAAAGAACTCAACTATGCGCCTTCTGCATTGGCTCGCAGCTTGAAAATGAAACAAACCAAAACCTTGGGAATGCTAGTGACCACATCTACCAATCCATTCTTTGGCGAAGTGGTGAAAGGTGTGGAACGTCGTTGCTACGAAAAAGGCTACAACCTTATCTTGTGTAACACCGAAGGCGATAGCGAACGCATGAAGTCCTCTATCGATACCTTGCTGCAAAAGCGTGTCGATGGCTTGATGCTGATGTGTTCAACGCTTGAAGGTCAACATATCGATGTGTTCGAGCGCTACCCAGAACTGCCTGTTGTAGTCATGGACTGGGGCCCTATGTTGTTTGCGAGCGATAAGATCCAAGACAACTCGCACCAAGGTGGTTACATGGCAACTAAGCACCTGATTGATAACGGTCATTCTCAAATTGGTTGTATCACTGGCCCACTGCACCGCAATCAAGCTTCGTCTCGTTATCAAGGCTTCAAGCAAGCAATGGAAGAAGCAAATTTAGAGATCAACCCTAAGTGGATTGTTGAATCCAACTTTGAATGTGACGGTGGTTTTGACTCTTATCAGACACTGAAAACTCGTGGCGAAATGCCATCTGCCTTGTTCGTCAGTAACGATATGATGGCGATGGGCGTGATTCACGCTGCGGCGCAAGATGGCACATCGATTCCTAATGATCTGTCTATTATTGGCTACGATGACATCCACCTGTCGAAGTACATGACACCCGCGTTAAGCACAGTCCACCAGCCAAAACATCGTTTAGGTAAAACCGCAGTGGATACGCTTTTGAGCAGATTACAAACTCCAGATGCTTATCCGCAAGTCGTTGAACTTGAACCTACTCTTGTTGAACGAAGCAGCGTAAAAGCCATTTAAAGCGCCTTCTTAGAGATCTAAACAACAAAGGGCAAGGTTAAAAAACCTTGCCCTTTTCGCTCCTAATGCACTTCACTTATCTTCTTAGCGATTCAACACAGATGCGATTTGCTGTATTTCGTCTAACACATCGACGCCATTGTATTGCGGCGCAATCGAGGGATCTTGAATACTCACGGTTTCTACCGATTGCTTGTCGTTAAGTTTAGTCACTAACTCCCCTTTGGATGAGTAGGCTCGGCTTCCACCACAATAAGTCGCGGTAAACGCATTAACCACATCTTGCCCGACGCGATTACAAGTAACCATGTGACACCCTTCCTCCAAGGCTCTCGCTTGAGCAATGGCAAAACTATGATGCCCACCGAAGTTGGCAGGGTGAAGAATAACGTCGACCGACTGATACCCTCTCATGATCTCCGGGAACCAAATATCAAAGCAAATCGCGACACCAAACTTTAAGCCTTTGTGCTCAAACGAGAGGCGTTCCTCCCCTCTCGAGAAATACTGCTTATCGAATTTGGTTTGACTGATTTTTCTATATTTGTGTCGTAAACCGGAAGCATCCACAACCACGACGCTGTTGTAATATTGGCCGCTATCTTTCTCGGCAATACCAGCAACAATCAAGGTGTGATGCTTCGCTGCAAGCTGCGTTAATGAATCAATAGTACTGCTGTCGGCGAAGTCTTCAGCCAATTCATGAATTTCTTCAGCCTCATTAAAAATATACCCAGTAGTGAACAGTTCAGGCAGTAAAGTAATATCGCCAACTGACGGCTCCGCTTGCAAAAGATCAGAGACCGAATCTATATTCTTTTGTTTGTTTTTGTATTCAACTTCAAGCTGAATAAGCGTGATACTGACATTATTCAAAATCGATTCCTTACTAGGTAATACTTAAAGCTGTAATGCTTCAAGCTGGAGACTAAGAACTAAGAACGACAGAGTAGGCCAATCCCCTATCGCTTTCTTATTCGCCCGCCAAAGGTTGAAGCAGGTGCACAGTCCTGTACGTATTTTAAACCTGCCTACGGCGCTAATTAAGGCTCTGGTAAAACGGGAGGCGTGCTGTCCATATAGGTTAAGAAATTCACCCACACCTCATGCGTGCGCTGCTTGGTTAACGTCATCTTGCAGGAAAGCGCCATAACCCCTCGAATAGAACCTTCACGCCATTGGGTGTACACAGAATCACAATGTGCTGTCATGTACGCCTGCCAGCTCTCCTGAGCCTTCTTAATTGACGCCACCAGCTCAGCATCATAAGCATTGTGCTCAAAGCTGGCTGCAAGGTATTTATCCAGTTCCGCTTGTGCGGATTCCAACTCAATTGCCGCACAGTGATTGATCTCGATGGTATTCATCGCATTCTCGCAATCAACAACACCTTCGTCGGCCAACGCAGAGAATGAGAAGCACACCGCTATGAGTGCTGATATCAGTTTTGTCATAACTATCCTTTATGCTGTCACCACCAAAACGAATCGTGTCGTGACTTTATTAATTCAAACGTGGCTCAATATTTATCTCATTCAGTTCATTCCGCCGGCCAAATAACAACAAAACTTATCAGGATATAAGCAATTGTTATCCGCATGAATCATCAAAAATGACGCCTCGCTAACTCAAATAAATGAGATAACGCTCAGATTTTGCTGGTAAAACTAGGGCGTGTTGATCTTTCGTGAGTGTTTTTTGAACAGCATGGTAAAGAGTTATAATTTGCTTCGCCAAAAGTAAAACCATAACCAATACCATGCCAAGAACAATGCTAACTGATATTCGCTGGGAACTGCTACTCCAAGTTATGAAAAGTACAGGTCGTATTTACGATAAAACTGAACATCGAATGACATTTGAAGGAATACTTTATCGAATGAGAACAGGTATTCCTTGGCGAGATCTACCCTCTGAGTTCGGAGAGTGGAGTACCGTTTACAGACGATTTAATCTTTGGTCAAAGAAAGGGATTTTAGATAATCTTTTCAAAAGTTTATCTAACATGGCTGATTTTGAATGGGTATTTCTTGATGGCTCTGTAGTTAGAGCACATCAGCATAGTACAGGTGCAGCTACTGAAAGTTCAGAGCAAATAGGAAAAAGTCGCGGGGGCAACTCAACCAAAATTCACTTAGCCGTAGATAGTGGTGGCCTGCCGATTTGCTTTGATTTATCAGAGGGACAACGCCACGATATAGTGCATGCCGAAAGCTTAGTTGAGCAACTCGATGAAGTTAATACCATCGTTTGTGATAAAGGATATGACAGCGAACCTTTCCGTACTTTTGTTAAGGAACGTGGCGGAGAAACGGTAATTGCTAAACGCAATTACGGACAAGATATAGACAAAGACAGTATGGATTGGTGTTTATACAAGTATCGTCACTTGGTCGAAAATGCCTTTGGGAGAATTAAGCATTATCGAGCTATTTCAAGTAGATATGACAAGCTAGAAAGGAATTATGCCAGCATGTTATCGCTGGCATTCATGTTAATGTGGCTACCGATGTATTGTTGAACGCGAAATGTACAGCAAAGATCAACACGCCCTAGAAAACATATTATTTATATCAATAATTCGTGCCTGCATTCACAATATTAATTATTTATATTGCTACGTAATCGTTAACTTTATAAATTAAATCGAATGCTCACATAGATCGGTAACGCTTCTCCAACTATGGATATCAAGTACCAAAACATTGCCAAGACTTCATTTTACTTTGCCATCTCTTTCTTTTTTTCCATGGCAATGCTCATTCCTTTTACACCGCATCACTACCAAACATTAACCGAAGACACATCAAGGTTAGTCGAAACCAGGTTAGAAGGGATCCAATCAAGGTTCGACCGTTTTTTATCTGAAGTTAGACCTGAACAGTCTTGCGACGCGATCGTTAGTCAGCTTCGACAAAACGTTTTTGAAGCCGATTGGGTAAAAGAAGCAGCGGTATTCAATAAAGAGAACCGATTTTACTGTTCAACCACCGATGGTGACGTTTCATTTCGCCTATACAGCACCATCAGGCAGCGGCTCAATGACGACCCGAATTTAACGACCCTGTCGTATTCCAACTCGGCCATCACGCAAGTTCAGTCCATCATGCTCATTTTCTCGAACAAAGAAGATGCCGGAGTGAGCCTGATGATACCGCCACACTTCATCTATGACCTTGTTGAAACAAACCTGAGCAGCCATGGAATACAGGCCAAAGTTGAAGTGATAAAAAGAGATATCCACCCTACCGATATTGACTCATCAATCGCCAAGGTGCGGATACATTCGAACACCTACCCATTGACCATCACCTCATACATTGGGTATCAGTTTTATCTTCACTTCATGTTGAGCTATTTATGGTTTAGCTTTTTGATGGCCGGAATTACCACCATAATTCTCCTTTCCATCAAGCATAAAAAGCAGAGCCAACGCAGCTTAGAATATTCGCTTTCAAGTGCGCTAAAAAACCAACACCTTCATGTTCACATGCAGCCTATCGTTAACCAAAACACCAATGAGATCGTCGGCTGTGAGTCACTATTACGATGGAACGACCCAATTGAAGGTAACGTCTCCCCGGCTATTTTCATTCCGCTTGCTGAAAGCTTAGGGTTGATTGAGGAGCTCACCTACTTCGTGCTGCGCAAAGTATTAATGACGTTGAAAAGCAATCAAGACGTGTTCGAATCAAAGTACATCAGCGTCAACATAAGCCGGAATGTGCTATCAAATAGCAACTTCGCAAGCAAGGTGAGTCATATATACAAGAAGAACCCAGGCATTCTCAAGCAGGTGGTATTTGAGGTCACAGAGGATGGTGAATGTTCTGATGCCGATATGATTAAGATTAAAGACAACCTAACCAAACTATCGAATATGGGCGTAAGAGTTGCGATTGATGATTTTGGTACAGGCTACGCAGGGTTAGATTTCGTAAGACAGTTCCCGTTCAGCATTCTCAAAATCGATCGCGTGTTTGTGAAAAACATATCCGACGAATCCAGCTTTGGTCTCCCTTTGCTAGAGTCCATGCTTCAACTATCACGCTCCTTAGGCATGCAAGTCATCGTCGAAGGTGTCGAGTATGAATCCCAAGTGAAAATCTTATCTAAGCTCGGTGTCGACTATATCCAAGGCTTCTATTTTTATAAGCCGATGCCGATAAACCTGACTGTCAGCTTACTCAGGCAGCAGCATTTTGAGTCCGATAACGTTGAGGAATCATCCTTTTCAACACCAAAATGTGAGCAGCTTTAAACAGGTTCGATGGGATAAGCGCTGAAGATACAGTTCAGAATAATGCTTAGTACAACGCGTCACTTTAGCTTACGGTACGTTTCCCCACTCTTACACCCAGGCAGGCTTTTACCATATTTGTGACTTAAATTATCGACGCGTGTTTTGGTTGGTTTTATGACTACTCGTAATCGCTAGCATGCTATCAGCGTGATTTTTGTTCCAATCAATCTTTTCGTTAATGTCTTTTTTATCAACAAAGACCCAGTGAGACATACACTCTACACAATACCAAACACATCACAACGCAGCATGTAACATATGCAACAAGCAACTAATTCGTGACCATCAACAAGATAATACCGTATCATGTGCGTGATTAAATTAACCTAGGAATCAATCACATGGAAAATACTGAAGTAATTAATACGGGGCTCTCAGAGAAGGACAAAAATGCAAAAACTCATGCCATCATCGCGTATGCGTTAATGCTATTAGGCTTCTTTACTGGTATTAGTTTTCTTGCAGGTGGTATTTGGGGCATCGTTAAAAAGTCCGATGCTCAAGGGACTGTCTTTGCGGATCACTACGACAACATCACCAAAACATTCTTTGTTTCGATTGTGCTTACTATCATTGGCGCTCTAACAGCCGTTTTTGTTATTGGCTATGTTGTTCTTCTTGTTGCCGCGATCTACACACTTTGGAAGTTGATTGCTGGTTTAGCAAAAATTACTTCAGACAAGAGTTTTAATTAATATGAAAAGATGCGAAGCCGCAGCTTTAAAGCGACGGCTTCGTCTATTCGTCTATTCG